>JALRIJ010000410.1:317-2332 GCA_023255485.1 Flectobacillus sp. | reverse complement strand
ACCATATTCCAATAATCCAATAGTTCACCCCCTGTTGACTCACTTGCATACATAATCCTTTCAGGGTACGCAGCATGATCAGCTTCGTATCTTTTCCATTCGTAATTATAACCCGCAACATCCAACGCAGCAAACGCAGCTGGCGTTTTCTCTTCCCATTTTGACATAGCATTTATCGCCTCTGTAACTTTACGAGTCGGATCCAGTTCATGTACTCTCTTCACTAACATTTTTCTTGTTTCCAAACCTGAGGCAGATATACGCTCAGGAATTTCATTTCCAATACTCCACATAATAATTGATGGGTGATTGCGATCACGCATTATCATCGCCGTTAAATCTTTGTCCCATTCTTTCTCAAAAAAAAGATGATAATCTTCATATCTCTTTTGTTTAATCCAAGTATCAAAAGCTTCGTCAATAACAAGCATTCCTAATCGATCACAAGCTTCTAAAAATACTGTCGATGGCGGGTTGTGGCTTGTACGTATCGCATTAAACCCATTGGCTTTCATAAGTTGTATTTTGCGTACTTCGGCGCGTTCAAATGATACTGCTCCCAACGGACCGTTGTCGTGGTGAATACAGCCTCCTTTTAACTTCACACTTACACCATTAATCAAAAGTCCATGCTTCGCATCTATTTTAATATCACGTATTCCAAAAGTTGTTATTGAAGCATCCACTTCTTTGTTGTTGACAAGAACCGCAACTTTTACTTTATACAAGTAAGGAGTTTCAACTGACCACAATTTTGGATTAGCTACTTTCATTAATTGTTTTGTTTCTGTTTTGCCATCAACCAAGATATTTACATCTCTTTTCGTGGTACTGACTATTTTCCCCTTTGCATCAATAAGCTGAGTCTGTAATACAAAAGGGGAATTTATATTAGTTTCATTTTTAATAGTTGTAACAATCTGTATCTCAGAAGATGTTTTAGAGACCTTCGGTGTCGTTATGTTTACACCCCAAACATCAATATGAAGCGGATTAACAACTGTCAGATTAACATGCCTGTAAATACCTGATCCGGAATACCATCTGGAAGTCTGTCCTTCATTTTTTACCCGAACCGCAATCAAGTTATCCTTACCTGTGCTCAAAAGATAAGGACTAAGATCATAATAAAATGGAGCGTAACCATGATTATGGGTACCTAAATGATGACCATTAATCCAAACATCTGAATTCATGTAAACTCCATCAAATTCAATAAGAACTTTTTTGCCCACGTCTTCTTTGCCTAATTTGAATGTTTTGCGATACCAAGCAGTTCCTCCCACTGTCCACCCCGTACTAATTGTCCCCACTGAAGCCTTAGAAAATGGCCCCATAATAGAACCCTCAAGCTGGTTAGGTAAATCCTCGATACTCCAGTCATGAGGGACATTAACTTTTCTCCAACTTGAAGCATCAAAGCCCTCCTTTTCAGGACCTGAAGAAACATTGTCTTTTTTGAAAGACCAGCCAGTATCGAAAGACCGAGTACGAAGATTTGACTTGTTTTGTGCCATCAGCGTTGAAACTGTTAGGCCTAAAACAACTAATAAACTAATTCTATTAATTTTAATTTGTAATCTCATTTATTTACTTTTTAAAGAAACATATTTAGTGCGTATATTCGTTTAAAAAACACACGCTATAATCCAACAAGCAAGTATCTTTAATAAAATTTTCAGATGCTGTGACGCTAAATAAATATGCTATACTTTTGGTTATTATATTTTATCAAAAGCTAGAAAAGCAATACTATTTGGAGGTAATTTCAAATCCCCCATTTTTATATTTTTCCCTTTTATTACAGGCAGCATACCATCTGAAGTTAGGGATAGTTCTTGACCGTTCAATTTTATTTTCTTAGTAAAAAGTTTGTCAGCAGTAAGTAGATACAATTTCCCTTCCGATGGTACTTTTACTAAAGCAGTCGTCTCCTTCGGATTCAAAATCAACAAGGTTCTTCCTGTCGATTTTCCCTTTAAATTATGTGCAAACATATCTACTCCAGGAGCTGA
>JALRIJ010000410.1:0-307 GCA_023255485.1 Flectobacillus sp. | reverse complement strand
ATTTATGCCACAATAATGCAGCCCAATAATTTGGTCTGGGATTGTGAGTATCATGATCTAACAAGGCGTACTCACTTCGGGCCAGAGTATTATGCATTACAACCTGTACTCCTTTTTTAGCCAGCCTACCAAGTTGTTCCAAATATCTAAAACTATCTATGTAAGTGGCTGCCCATGGATTTCCTCCGCAACCTGTTTCAGCGGTTTCACTCAACCAAATTGGAGTTCCCGGCATAAATGTATCTCTTACATTTTTGTAAAATTCAAATCCATTTTCTGTTTTGCTCAACCATTCATTTGTCATTGC
>JALRIJ010000040.1 GCA_023255485.1 Flectobacillus sp. | reverse complement strand
AAACAAACGTCCAGATTACATTGATGCATTCTGGAACGTAGTAGATTGGAATAAGGCAGAAGCTCGTTTTCAAGCAACAAAATAATTAGTAAGTTTCAAGAAAGCCTTCGCCTAAAACGAAGGCTTTTCATGCCTCTAACACTAGAAATAACCTACTGAAAAGCCAGATTAAGGACATTTAACAGGCTATCCCAAAATTATTCTGTATCTTTGAATAGTAATTCCTAATATTACTGGGTGAATTTGTACAACTTTCGCCACGAATTCAAACGTTTACTTCCATGTCTTTAATATTAAGTATCGATACCTCCACCAAAGTGTGTTCCGTTGCCCTGTATCAGTCAGGAAAACTACTTGCTTTGTCGGAATTATTTACTGAAAAATCCCATTCTGGTTTGTTAACTGTGCTTTGTGAGCAAGTCGTATCACAAGCAGGTTTCTCCTTAAATCAACTCGATGCCATTGCGGTAGCCAAAGGCCCAGGTTCTTACACAGGGCTTCGTATTGGTGTATCTACAGCAAAAGGATTCTGCTTTGCCCTCGACAAACCGCTCATTTCGGTCAATAGTTTAGAAGCGATGGCTTATCAACTCAAAGACTTTTACCCTCGTAATACTTTCTTGTGCCCCATGATTGATGCCCGAAGAATGGAGGTGTATTGCTCGCTGATAGACCACTCGATGAAGATAATAGAAGAGACAAATGCAAAAATTATTGACGAAAACTCCTTTGCAACAATCCTAAACAATAGTCCTATCGTATTTTTTGGTGATGGTGCGGCCAAATGCAGTGAAACTATAAATCATCCCAATGCTATTTTCCCTACAACAGAGGTCTATCCGTCTGCCAAAACCATTGGTCTATTGGCTACGCCGCTTTTTGAAAAGGGTGAATTTGAGAATGTGGTCACTTTTGAACCCTTTTATTTGAAGGATTTTGTGGGTACTACCCCCAAAAAAGCAGTAGTTACAGCTTAGCGAGCATACAAACACAGTACACCTGCTATTTCCCATCAATTGAATAGGCTTTTTAATCTCCTTGTCATCAATTAATTATACAGAAAAAACAGGACAGATTTAAACAAAAATAAGGACATCCCGTAATTAAAAAACAAATGATTTCAGTAGCTTTGTGCGTATATAATGGAGAACGCTTCTTGACAGAACAATTAAATAGTATCAAAAATCAAACACTTCCTGTCAATGAATTAGTAGTGTGTGATGATTGTTCAACTGATAGCACTTACGATATAATCACAGCTTTTGGAAAAGAAGTTCTGTTTCCTGTCCGTTATTATAAAAATGAAAAGCAGTTAGGTTCTACTAAGAATTTCGAAAAATGTCTAGAACTTTGTACTGGTGACATCATTTTTCTCTGTGACCAAGACGATGCTTGGCTACCCGAAAAAGTAGCTAAACAAGTAGCATATCTGAATCAACATCCCGATAAAATGGCTGTATTTTCGGATGGTGGGCTTATGGATGCCCAATCAAAACCAATAGAAGGTAGTGTTTGGGGGGCTGTGTCTTTTGATACTAAGGCACAAGAACAGTGGTTAAGTGATGACGCTTATAAGCTTTTGTATCGTGGTTATGTTGTCACAGGAGCAACTTTAGCAATTCGAGCAAGTATTTTATCGTCCTTAACTCCTTTTCCTGATGGAATCAAAGAAATGATTCACGATAGTTGGATGACGTTGATTTTGACGATGAATAACCAAATTGGTTTTATCAACGAACCACTTATTAACTATCGCCGACATGCTAGTCAGCAAGTAGGCTTTGGTACAAGCCAAAAATACGTTACTTTTAGTGACCGCTTTAAACGACCAAGGGCTGAAAAAATCGCTCCTCTGGTGAAAGAGCTAACAAAATTAAAACAACTATATGCTTTATTGGCAGATAGAAAAGATATTCCGAGTACAAAATTATCTGTCTTAACAACACTGATAACACATATTGAAACCCGAATATCTCTGCCCCAAAATCGCCTTGTGCGAGTGCCTTATGTAGCCATAGAGCTTTTAAAAGGAAACTATTATGACCCTCAGAAGCATTGGTGGAAAACCGTTTTAGGCGATTTACTAGAGTAATCCAAAGAGCAGCACAAACCTTTTATACTTTTATAATTTAGTACAACTAGCATTAATTAAATTGACTCAACCAGTAGCCATAGTAATTCCGATTTACAAGGAAGATATGAATGATTTTGAAAAAAAATCATTCCAACAATGCTTGTCTGTATTGGGAAGTCACCCTATTGTGGTTATTAAACCTCAATCCTTAGCCCTAACCCAGCTTCGTACCAACTACCCTCAACTTCAATTTAAAGATTTTCCAGATCATTATTTCAAAGGAATTGAGGGATATAATAACCTTATGATTTCGGTGAGTTTTTATCAAGCATTTCTTGACTTTGAATACATTCTTATCTACCAATTAGATGCTTATGTCTTTGAAGACCGCCTCCTTGAATGGTGCAATAAAGGCTTCGATTATATTGGAGCACCACATATAGAACCTGAACGTTGGGAAGTGGGTGGCAAAAACCCAGGGAATTATTTTGAAGGAAGACGTGTTTTCTTAAACGGAGGCTTTTCGCTACGAAAAGTGAAGCCTATCATTCGCTTATTGAAAGTACTGGATTTTGTTGGACAACGCTGGATTTCAAACGAAGATGGTTTATATTCCCTCCATTTTATTCGACTTTGGCCTTTCAGGCCTTTAATGAATCTACCAAATTGGCAAGAAGCACTCGAATTTAGTATGGAACAGTATCCAGAACTGTGCTATCAACTCAATCAAAAACGCCTTCCATTTGGCTGCCATGCTTGGGAAAAGTATGACTATGGCTTTTGGAAACCGTTTATGGATGAATAATAGCTTTTCGGGATTACCTCTGAGACGAACGATAGCACTACTCTATACCCATATCCAGCTCAAACATTACACTCATGGAAGATAGTATCATCAATAAAGTTGCTAACAGCGGACTTATCACCTTCGATTTAGAAGACCTTTACGATAAAAATGAACGGGTAATTTATGACTTAAAAGACAATCTTTTTATGGGAATGATTCTCAGAGAAAAAGATTTCAGAGAGTTTCTAAAAACACACGATTGGTCGTACTACACAGATAAAAATGTGGCTATCATCTGTTCAGAAGATGCCATTATTCCCACATGGGCGTACATGCTTTTGGCTCTTAAACTCGAACCTGTTGCCAATACAGTCGTATTTGGCGATTTGGCGGCCTTGGAAGATAAGCTATTTTACGATGCCATTGCAAAAGTAAATCCAGAAGATTATCGAGATGCTCGAGTAGTCGTAAAAGGCTGTTCAAAAGTACCTGTACCCACCGCAGCTTATGTAGAAATCACTCGTAAATTACAGCCCGTTGCACAATCGCTCATGTTTGGCGAACCTTGTAGTACCGTGCCACTTTATAAACGTCCGAAGGCATAAAGAGAAAAAGGCTACCATTCTGTGTTGAATGGTAGCCTTTTTCTTTATACGTTACACCAACATCTTCTCTTTCTTTCCTAAATACGGTAACCAACTTGCTTCGTGTGTTCCTCCAAAATCTCGTAAAAACATCACAAAAGAAGGCTTGAAAGGCTTTGAAGCGAGGTGCATGCCTGCTTCTTCGGGTGTCAAATCTCCTTTTCGAGAATTACATCGGCGACAGGCAGTTGTTAGGTTATCCCAAGTAGTTCGCCCACCTCTTGATTTGGGTTGCACGTGGTCGAGTGTTAAATCGTCTTTTGAACCACAATACTGACACGTTCCTAAGTCTCTCTTGAAAATGTTCTGACGAGATAGCATCACCCCTTTATAAGGCATATAAACGTATCTATGAAGACGAATGACCGAAGGCATCGGATAAGATGCCGAAATACTGTGTAATTGTTCACTTTCTGCTTCCGAAACTAAATCTGCCTTGTTTAAATACACTAGTAAAAAGGCTTTAGGCACAGAACAAACGGTTAATGCACTGTAATCTTGATTCAATACTAAGACTTTCCTACCCATAACGTAACAGTTGATTTAGGCCCCTCCGAGCTGAGGCATTGATTAACATGAAAAGGTTCGCCTGTCACTTAATGCAAATTACTGTTTTTTTAATAGAAAACAAGGGTTTAACGAAAAATTAGTTTCACCATAACATTTTGTTAATGAAAAACTTACAAGAACACTTACAGCAACTATTACATTTCAATACCGATTTGTCGCATCAGTTGACTCGCATTAAAACTATGGCATACTCCTTGCTTAATTTTGTAGTCAAAAACCAACCTTCCCTCTTGTACTTCGGAAGCAAAACTGACGTTTTCGACAAAGCCCTGCGAAGCAAATTCGTCGCCCAATTCAACGTCGTGTGTAGAAATAAAACCCGAAGCATTGGCTTTATGCAATTGTAGCATCAAGGCTTTTGCTCCGTCATGACGGTCTTTGGAGTTTGTACCCTTGAGAATTTCGTCCAAGAAATAAAGCGTTGGAATACGTCCCTCCTCTTTTACTCGTACAAGCAATTGTTCTAGGCGTTTCAATTCAGCATAAAACGATGACGTATCCTCCTCTAAAGAGTCTTGTGTTCGCATACTTGTAAACACCTGCACTTGACTACACTCAAAGGCTTCGGCACATACCACTGCTCCTGCCAATGCTAACACCGTATTGATGGCCACTGTGCGTTGAAAAGTACTCTTGCCAGACATGTTAGAACCTGTAATAATAATCGTCTTACCAATGCCTTCTAAAGCGATGTCATTACAAACTCGCTTAGAACTCCGAATCATCGGATGCCCAAGTTCCTTGGCTTTTAACTGCACCCCTGTTGCTTGAATATTAGGTACAACAAAGCTAGGATTCGCAAAGGCATAACCTGCCAAACTATTTAGAGCCTCAAACTGTGCAATTGTTGCTAACCAGTTGGGTAGGTCTTGCTGATGGGTCGCCTTCCAGTTTTCGAGCTTGTTGAAATACCAAATATCCCATAAGGTTGGTAAACCTACAAAAAACATAAAAAATGGATTGGTGCGATTGGCCATTCGTCCTGTTATCTTATCTAACATCCCAATAGCTTCGGATGCTCCAGTTACTTGTGCTTGTAGGCGTTTAAGTGCCTGATTATCGAAATTTTCCTTGGTAATTAAATCGGCTAATTGGCTGTAAGCTTTTAACGCACCCGCTACCTGACTCGTTTGGGCAAGTACCCGACCAATTTCTTCAAAAATACCTTTCAAAATCATTCCGTTAATGCCCAATGCCACAATGACCCAGCCAATGGGCAGCAAGCCAATTACCCAAGCCAACAGCAAGGGAACGGTTACAAAAGCAAGGTATTTACCATATTGAAAAAGCGGTTGTTGAATCTTGGTATTGGCTGGACTGCTATTCCAAGCCAAGAGTTTATCCACAGGTTCGGCAACCTCTTCAATCAGCATCGCCGAAGCCTCAAAATTTTGTCGCCAGTCAATCTTTGCTTTCAAGGTTTCAATCGCCTCTTGACGTTGTAAAATCGTGTTTATCGTTGCGGTTTCCTGTAACCACCAAGCCAGTTCTCTCGCTCCTACGTAGGTATGCGTACGATTCAACAATTGATAAATCGAGTGTTTGCCAAAGATGTCTAAATCAGCTGTATAGAAATGTTGGTTATTTCCAAAGTTCAAGCCCGTTTCAGAGCGAGTAAATACCGATTCTAAACGATTTATTTCGTCTTGATTTAAGGAGGCTAATAGACGAGCTTTATCTCGATTTGCCTTAATCGCAAGATGCTTCACCACCGTACTCAAAAAAATACCCGTTGCCACTACCATAAAAAGTAATAGAAACAACACATCATAAGAAACGTAGAGGAAATAAGTTATGAAGGCAAAAATTAAAAATAAAACAGCACGAATAGCAGACCACTGATTGTACTGTTTCTGAAAAAGGTTAGCCTCCTCCTGAAAAGAAGTGAGACGTTCTTGGAATAGGGCTCTCATATTATATGGAATCTTAGAAATAATGGATAGCTAGTTGATATCCTCAGAACAAAGATAAGTGGCTATTCCTAATATCGCTTTTGTATTCTTATATGAAAAGTAAAAATCAGTAATCAAGCATTCTTTATTTGTTTAACCTTTATTACAAAAAACAAAACATTGAATTTTTTAATTAAAATTTTGATTATCAACAACTTAAATAAAAGTTTAACTTTTTTATTTAAATATTTTATCAAATTTACTTTTATTTTGTTTAATCTTTAGATACATTTGTTAAACAAAAATCAACAACAAACGACATGACAGCATTAGAATTTTCTTTCCACTTAGGTAATGTCTCAAAATCACTGAAGCCGTTCGCAATGAAGCTTACCAGAGATTATGAAGATGCGAATGATTTGTTACAAGATACTTTGCTGAAAGCCTTTACCAATCGTGAAAAATATACAGAGGGTACAAACCTGAAAGCATGGTTATATACCATCATGAAAAACACATTCATCACTAATTATCAACGTATGGTGCGTAAAAACACGTTTATTGATACTTCGGATGATTTACACTATATCAATACGATGGACAGCAGTACAGATAATCTTGCACTAGGAGCTTTTGCGATGGCTGACATCAACAAAGCAGTTACCGCTTTAGATGAATCTTACAAAACGCCGTTTATGCTTTATTTTAGAGGATTCAAATACCACGAAATTTCAGAAAAATTAAACATTCCAATTGGAACAGTTAAAAATAGAATTCACATCGCTCGTAAAGAATTGAAAGAGCAGCTATACATGTATGCAAGCTAGTAGTAGAAGCCTTATTGGTACATCCTTTACAGCCAAAAAGAAACAATCTAGTGAACATTAACTACCACACTTCATTAACAAAAGTTATGATAATACTCCATAGAAAATCAATCCTAATTGATTGATACTTTTTTGGTTAACAGAAGAAGTTCACAAATAGTCAGGCACTGTCTGACTTTTTTGTTTGAAAGAGTATTCCTCATTGCTGTTTGTTTATAACACAAATAGCATATCTTTGGAAAAGGCATGAGACTTACAAAAGACAGTTATATCCTTTAGTACTTTAGTACATCAACAAAAGAATGAATTTGAACTCAATAATATGAAAAAAGTAATTGTAATTGGAGCTGGATTTTCAGGATTATCCACCGCTACTAGTTTGGCTACCAAAGGCTATGATGTTACGATTGTAGAAAAAAATAGCATTGAAGGTGGTCGAGCACGAGTATTTGAAGAAGCTGGGTTTACGTTCGACATGGGGCCAAGTTGGTATTGGATGCCTGACATTTTTGATAATTACTTTGCAACGTTCGGTAAAAAAACGAGCGATTATTATAACCTAGTTCGTTTAGACCCTTCCTATTCTGTTATTTTCCCTGGCAATGAAACGGTTGATTTACCTGCTAACTTAGAAAAATTAGGCGATTTATTTGAAAGCATCGAAACAGGTAGCCGTCAACAACTTCATGAGTTTTTAAAACAAGCTGCCTATAAATATGAGGTGGGTATTAATAAATTTGTTTGGAAGCCTTCTCGTAACGTAAGCGAATTTATTAGTTTGAAGTTACTCTATGATGTAGTACGAATGGACGTTTTTCAGTCCTTTGCGAAACATATTCGTAAATTTTTCAAACACGAAAAACTCCTTAAACTGATGGAGTTCCCGATTCTCTTTTTAGGAGCTACTCCCGAAAATACTCCAGCCATGTATAGCCTGATGAACTATGCTGAAATCCAATTGGGAACATGGTATCCGATGGGCGGAATGCACAAAATTGTAAAAGGGATGGTACAACTTGCGGAAGAAAAAGGGGTAAAAATTCGCCTAAATCAGGAAGTAACTCATATTGAAGAAACCAACGGGTTCGCTACCAAAGTACATACAACCACTGATATTTTTGAAGCAGACGTTGTGGTAGGTAGTGCCGACTATCATCATATCGAAGACAAACTGCTTGCTCCTAAAAATCGTAATTACGACGAAGCTTATTGGAACAAGCGAGTAATGGCTCCATCATCCCTTTTATTTTATCTTGGAATTAATAAAAGACTAACGAAGTTAAAACATCACAATCTATTTTTTGATGAAGATTTCACGCTACACGCACACGAAATTTATACAGAACCCAAATGGCCATCAAAGCCTTTATTTTATGCCTCTGCTCCTTCTAAAACAGACGATAGTATTGCTCCAGAAGGATGTGAAAATGTATTTCTATTGATTCCTGTTGCTCCTGATTTGGAAGATACTGACGCTATGAGAGAGCATTACTACAGCATGTTGATGGATAAATTAGAAGCTTACTGTGGCGAACCTATCCGTGAACACGTTATTTATAAACGTAGCTATGCTCACGCAGATTTCAAACAAGATTACCATGCTTTCAAAGGCAATGCTTATGGATTGGCTAATACGTTAATGCAAACCGCTATTTTGAAGCCAAGCTTAAAGAGCAACAAAATCAAGAACCTGTACTATACAGGACAACTGACAGTTCCTGGCCCTGGAGTGCCCCCTTCTCTGATATCGGGATTAGTCGTTGCGGATGAGGTTGAAAAAGAGTTCCCAGTACGTTAATCATTTAGTGCTAACAACATCAATTGCTATTATCTTGTTCATTATGGATTTATACAGCACCACCACATTCAAATGCAGTAAGCTCATTACCGAGCATTATAGCACCTCTTTTACGCTGGGAATAAAAACCTTAGCTAAGCGATTTCATATGCCCATCTATGCCATTTATGCGTTTGTTCGTTATGCAGATGAAATTGTGGATACTTTTGAAGGAGTCGATAAGCAATCGCTATTAACTCGTTTTAAAGAAGATACTTACCGTGCTATTAACGAAGGAATCAGCTTAAACCCTGTTATTCACTCTTTTCAACAGGTGGTGAATGAATATAAAATTGACTCTGAACTGATAGAATCTTTCTTGAAGTCGATGGAAATGGATTTACACTTTACAGACTACACACAGGCGGGCTATGAAACCTATATTTATGGTTCTGCCGAGGTGGTGGGTTTAATGTGTTTGCGAGTTTTTTGTGAAGGTAATTCGGAAGAATACGAACGCCTAAAAGATGATGCTCGCTTGTTGGGTTCCGCCTTTCAAAAGGTGAATTTTTTGCGAGATATAAAATCAGATTTTCAAGAACGAGGACGTACTTATTTTCCCAATGTGGATTTTAATAACTTTACCCTAAAGGATAAAGAAGCCATTGAGGCAGATATTCAGGCAGATTTTGATGCAGGCTTACGAGGTATTTTGCAACTGCCACAAGGAGCAAAAGCAGGCGTTTATCTTGCTTATAAATACTATTTACGTTTGTTCGACAAAATAAAGCACTGCCCTGCTTCCAAAATCAAGCAAGAACGTATTCGTGTACCTGATTTCCAAAAAATTGTTCTGCTGGCTCAAACTTACTTCCAATTTAGATTAAACACGATTTAATGAGTAATGATTAATGGTTAATGATGTTTAACGGTGCTAGTTAATAGCACCATATCATCTACCTAATAATCAACGAATTAAATCCAAAATCCAGCATTCAAAATCCAAAATTACCTACCAGCATCATTTACTAAAAGAAGGTATCTTTCAATAAGTATAAATTTAAGCTGATAATAATCACCGTAATAATCCACGAAGCAACTTGCAAGAAACGGGAGTTGGCAAACTCCCCTAGCTTCGATTTTTGTCCTGTAAAAACGACTAATGGTACTACGGCAAAACTCAATTGCAGCGATAAAATGACCTGACTGAGTACTAATAGCTCTCCTGTTCCTTTTTCACCATACATAATCGTTACGATAAAAGCGGGCACCACAGCAAGTAGACGAGTTACTAAACGACGTATCCACGGTTTCAGGCGTAAATTCAAAAAGCCTTCCATCACGATTTGCCCCGCTAACGTCCCTGTCAAAGTCGAATTCTGTCCCGAAGCTAATAAGGCTACAGCAAAGAAAATACTAGCGAATTTTGTTCCTAAAACGGGATCAAGTAAGTGATAAGCATCGTTAATATCCGCTACATCCTGATAGCCCGTTGTATGAAACGAAGCCGCAGCCATAACCAAAATAGCTGCATTAATTAAAAAAGCCAATGAGAGTGATACGGTAGAGTCAATCGTTGCAAAACGGATAGCACTACGCTTTCCTTCTGCATCTCGGTCATAATTTCTCGTTTGTACAATACTCGAATGCAAGTACAAATTATGAGGCATCACGGTAGCTCCCAGAATCCCTATGGCTAAATACAACATAGAAGGATTAGTCACAATTTCCGTTTTAGGTAACAAACCATGAAAAAGCTCACTCATTACGGGCTGTGCCACGAGTAGTTCGTAACCAAAACAGGCCAAAATCATAAAAATTAACGCTGCAACGATAGCCTCTAGCTTTCGGAAGCCTTTTCCCTGAAAATATAATAAAACCAATACATCTAGGACCGTAATCAACACCCCCACCGACAAGGGTAATCCAAATAGTAAATTCAAGGCAATGGCAGAACCAATTACTTCTGCCAAATCGCAAGCTGCGATAGCAATTTCACACAACAACCAAAGTACTAAAGTAACAGGTTCAGAATAAGCATCCCTACAAGCCTGAGCTAAATCCCTCCCTGTCGCAATCCCTAGTTTTAATGCTAGGTGTTGTAGCACCATCGCAAAAATATTCGATATCAAAATAACCGCT
Source organism: Flectobacillus sp. (assembly GCA_023255485.1). GTDB lineage: Bacteria > Bacteroidota > Bacteroidia > Cytophagales > Spirosomataceae > JALRIJ01. The sequence continues at coordinate 6,825 of JALRIJ010000040.1, read as the reverse complement.
AGTAACGTATAGCCAAACTTTGCTCCCCCAGCAATATCTGTAGCCCAATTTCCAGGGTCCATATATCCAACTGCCACCATTAAGCCAGGACCAGAAAAGGCAAAAAGTTTACGCCAGAAAGAAGCATCTTTGGGGACATTGACCGACGCATTCACTTCTGGTAATGAATTCATTACTTGCTCTTTTTTCCAACTCATACTATTTACAACAACGTGTGTCGCTCCTTATTTGGGTATTATTTAGAACAAACATAATTAGTAATTTTTGTAATTCAAAACTAATTTTTAGATTAATCTAAAATTATTCTTTTCCCATTATAAAATTTATCTTTGTTAAATCATTAATCAATCATCCATATTCCATGACTTCGTTTACTGAAGAAAATTATTTAAAAGTTATCTACAAGCTCTCTTCTGAAACTGATAGCGAGGTTAGTACGAATGCTGTTGCGGAACAAACCCAAACCAAGGCTGCTTCCGTATCAGATATGCTACGCAAATTGTCTGAAAAGAAACTCGTTAGTTACCAGAAATATCAAGGGGTTCGCCTAACAGCAGAGGGGGAGAAAGTAGCACTCAAAGTAATCCGTAAACACCGTTTATGGGAAGTTTTTTTAGTAGAAAAACTAGGCTTCAATTGGGACGAAGTACATGATATTGCCGAGGAGTTAGAACACATTGATTCAGAAAAGCTTGTTGCCAAGTTAGATGAATACTTAGGTTTTCCAAGCTTTGACCCACATGGCGACCCTATCCCTGACCATCATGGAGTAATGCCAGCACAGACTTATTTGACTTTAGCTGAAATCAAGAAAGGAGAAGAAGTAATTATGATGGGAGTTTCAGAACATTCGAGTGCATTTCTACAGTATCTTGACAAGATTAACTTGGTTTTGGGAACAAGTATCGAAGTGCTTGACATTAATAATTTTGACAAGTCTTTGCAAATTATATTATCTCAAGAAAATTCGCTTTTTATCACGCATGAAGTTTCTAAAAACATCCTTGTAAAAGTACAATAAAAAAACCTAGTAAAGCCGCCACTCTACTAGGTTAAAAGATTTGCGTCACGAGAACGCTCTACAAAGATATAGGATAAATCTAATATTCGTTTCCTTTCACCTAAATAAGTAAGCTTTTTTACACAAGAGCGAAAAAATAATTACTAAATCTTAGATAACGAATTTTATTGGACTTTTTTCACTAAAAATATATTTAATATTTTAATTTTTATTAAAAAAATACAACAAATGTATCGTTAGGATACAATGACAAGGGCAAAAAAATAAGACTACCTTTTGAGTAGCCTTATTTTTTCTGACATTAAAAAATCAATATTCATCTTCGTTAAAGAAGAAGTCATCCTTCGTTGGATAATCAGGCCATATCTCTTCGATACTTTCAAAAGGCTGACCATCATCTTCCAACTCCTGCAAATTTTCCACTACCTCTAAAGGAGATCCTGTACGAATAGCGAAGTCAATCAATTCATCTTTGGTGGCAGGCCATGGGGCATCTTCTAAATAAGAAGCCAGTTCGAGTGTCCAGTACATATTTTCGTTCTCTAATTTTGGTTACTGATTATTTAATAGGATTTATACAGTGATAAAACGCATTTATCCTTTACTATGTTTTTTCTTGCTACAACTAATTCTGTCTCTAGCTCTCAAACGGATTGCAAAAGTACAGGTTTTTCTTAATCATAAATGATAAAGAACTAAAAGTATTGCCTAAATAACTAATTTTTTACTAAAAAAGTACTAAAAAGCTTAAATTTCTTTTTTAGAAACTTTTTACTACCAGTTTATAACGCATCAAAGTAGCTTCTTCTGAACGAATATGCACAAAATAGATACCATCGTCTAAGACTTCATTTATGGTTAATTGACTGATATTCGGGGACATATCTATTTTGGTCACATCGACCATCCGTCCATCCACTCTGAATACCATTACCGACGCTTGTGCAAGATTTTCCATTTTTAGAAAAAACACACGTCCAAGCATTGGATTAGGATAAAGCCCAGATGCTGTCCCTGACTCTTCTGTCCAAACCGCAACAGGACGATAAGTCACAAAGGCATCATCCATATCTACCTGACGAAGACGATAATAATTTACACCTGCTAACGGAGTTACATCAGTAAAAGTGTATTGAGACACCTCTAAGCTATTACCTTGAGCAGGTAGATTGGCTATTTCGTGATAATTCAAGGCATCGGCACTTCGCTCTACTACAAAGTGACTACTATTACTTTCTGAAGCCGTCTCCCAACGCAACAGCACTTGCTTATTCTCCTCTAAGACCGCTCTAAAATACGTTAACGTTACGGGCAAGGCAATATTAATTGGATTAGGAGATACTCTCGTAAAATCAACGCTATTATCATTAGTATCTTGTCCATTGGCAATCCTTCTCAAAGCATGAGTAGCATCCATGGCACTCGCTTTTGTTCCCTCGGCAGCATCAGCAGTGCCATATCCTAGAAAATCGACAACATTACCACCAGAGGGTGTTGAAGTATTAAAGGCTGTAGTGGAACTTGACAATGCTAGCTTTCCTGCTGACACCGCTAGATCAACGTCTAGTAAAGTAATGCCTCCACTACCCACTAGAGGAGTCACATCAAAATCGGGAGTCGGGAGAGGGTTTAATGAGCCGTTATTATTTCCATCAAATTTGATTAAATAATACTGATTCGCCCCAATGCTACCTGTTAAAGGAAATACTTTCCAATTGCTTGAACTGGCATTTTGTGCTTTTTGTAGCGACCACCCCACCAGCGATTGACTTACATTGCCTTTGTTATATAGCACTACATAGTCATTTTTATAGTATGAACCGATGTTTCCTCCACCAGCAAATACTTCATAAATAACCACATTGGCCTGTGAATATAGGGGAAAAGTCGTCAAAAAGGACAACAATAGCGATAGCGTATAAAGTTTCATGAACATAGAACAATGATAGGTGAACTGATTAAGTATAGAATATAATGTAAAAATATTGACCGTTTACTAAAAAAACAATCCTCATTTATTAATTCTGAATTTAACTGGTACAAATGAACTTTTTTTTTGTATATTCAAACAATAAAACTTACCCCAATTTAACATTTATGTTTTTAGAAAAAGATTTTATCCAAATTCAATCAAAAGGTATTGAGGTTGCTGTTGTTGAGCAACAAATTAAAGATTTCGAGGAAGGTTTTCCTTTTATGCAGTTAGAAAAAGCAGCAACGGTTGGAGATGGTGTAATCAGATTAACAGCCGAGCAATTAGCTAGCTATGCTGGGCAATACACCGAAAAAGCGACGGCTTTAACTACCCTTAAATTTGTACCTGCGTCGGGAGCTGCAACCCGTATGTTTAAGTCACTCTTTGCTTTTTTAGAAGAAGGAAAAGAAGATAAATCAGTCACACAATTCTTTGAAAAATTAGCAGACTTCGCATTCTATGATGATTTAGTAGCTACAGGCGTAGATTTATCGAATAAGCAGGCTGTTGTAGAAGCGTTCTTAACCGAAAAAGGGTTAGGCTATGGCGTTTTACCAAAAGGTTTATTAAAGTTTCATGCCTATGAAACAAGCTCAAGAACGGCTCTTGAAGAGCATTTAGTAGAAGCGGCCAACTATGCAAGCAGCGAAGGCGTTGCTAAATTACACTTTACGGTTTCGCCAGAACATAGACCGAAATTTGAAGCGTTATTAGAAGAATGTCTTCCTTCATACAGCGAAAATTTGGGTGTTACATTTGATATTTCGTTCTCTGAGCAAAAAGCTGCAACCGATACCATTGCCGTAAATATGGACAATACGCCATTCAGAGAGAAAGATGGCTCTTTATTGTTCCGTCCTGCTGGACATGGTGCTTTGTTGAGCAACTTAGATGACATTGATGCAGACGTAATTTTTATCAAAAATATTGATAACGTAGTACCAGACCGTATCAAAAAGGATACTTTCGACTACAAAAAAGCATTAGCTGGTATTTTATTGGAATATCAAGCTCGTATTTTTGCTTACCAAGAGCAATTAGCAAATGAAGCTAGTACAGAATTAGTGGCTGAAGTATTGAAGTTTATTGAGGTTGATTTGTGCGTAGCTACCCCTGCAAGTGTAACTACTGCAGAAGAACAATTTGCTTACATTACTGCAAAATTGGCTCGCCCAATTCGTGTATGTGGGGTAGTGAAAAATACGGGTGAACCTGGTGGTGGACCTTTCTGGTGTAAAAATTCGGATGGTTCAACTTCACTGCAAATTGTAGAATCTGCTCAGGTAGATATGGACTCTGCTGCTCAAAAAGAGATTTTCAACGAATCGACACACTTTAACCCTGTAGATTTAATTTGTTCGGTAAAAGATAGCAGCGGTACAAAATATGATTTATTAACATTCCGTGACCCAAAAACAGGCTTTATCACAGAAAAATCGAAGGACGGAAAGGCCTTGAAAGCACAAGAATTACCAGGACTTTGGAATGGTGCTATGGCAGACTGGAATACGCTTTTTGTGGAAGTACCTATCATTACGTTTAACCCTGTTAAAACGGTGAATGATTTACTTCGTGAAGAACACCAGTAGAGGTTTTGGATTATAGATGTTGAATTTGGGATTTTGAATGTTTAAGTACCCCGACATATTTAACCGCATAGTCACATAGGAAACATAGTTATGTAAAAATTGTCAATCACTCACTTCTTACAACTACGGTATTTCTATATGAGTCTTACAATAAATATGTCCTAATACTTACTAACAGACAATTCAAAATCCCAAATTCAACATCCAAAATTACCTTTAGAATCTTTTTAAAATCTTCTCTACTGCGTGTAAGTAGCCTCCTCCAAATAAATTTACGTGTACCATCAATGGGTACAAATTGTATAAAGGAATCCGTTCTGCAAAGCCATTCTCAATAGGCATTACTTCTGCATAAGACCGATAAAAGGCATCTTCAAATCCTCCAAACATCGTCGTGAAGGCTAATTCAGCTTCTCTTAATCCATAATAACAAGCAGGGTCAACTAAGGCAACTAAGCCTTGTGCATCGGTCATTACATTTCCTGACCATAAATCACCATGTAATAATGAGGGAGCATGATTGGGAATCAATGACGGGATTTTCTCGAATAAGGCTTGAAATTTATCGCCTAATGCTGGAGTAATGCGTCGTTCGTAAAGGGCTCTGCCGACCTGTATTTTTAATCGTTTTTCGATAAAAAACGCCACCCCATTCTCCATCCATTCATTACTTTGAGGTAATGCTCCGATGTAATTATTAAAATCTAAGCCAAATTTTGTATTCGTCTGCTGATGAAGTAAGGCTAATTTTTGCCCAAAATCCTCCCAATAGTTAGCTTGCTGGAAACCCGCTTCCAAGAACTCCATCATGAGGTATTCTTTATCTAAAATTTTACCATAATTGATAATTTTAGGAATTGATAAAATTCCCTGACTATGCAATAATTGCAAACTTTTAGCTTCACTCTCAAACATGCCATCGTGGTCGCCCTGATTCCATTTGATAAAATAGTCTCCTTCGGTTACTTTGACTTTTACGGCTAAATTAAAATTGCCGCCATAAAAAAATTGAAAATCCAGTATTTCAGCCTGATAACCTAAGTTCTGAAATAGGATACTTTCTATAAACTGGTATTGCTCTTGTGTCTGTAAAGTCATACGTTCCGTTCGGATTTCCCTTTAATGAAGAACCAAATTTACAAGAAAAGACCTAAATTGCAGTGATAAAATCAGCAAATCACGGTTTGTTCTGTATAATACTAAATCACATTCTTAATTAATTTATTGTTTTATGAAATATAAAAAACATGTTTTTATCTGTGCGAACGATAAAGACGCTCCGAAAAAGTGTTGTGGTTCTGAAAGAGGGATGGCATTAGTGGATGCTTTCAAAGAATCATTAAAAGAAAAGGGCTTACTTAAAGAAATGAGAGCTCAACGTACAGGCTGTTTAGATGTATGTGCATTTGGCCCTGGCTTAGTTGTTTATCCAGAAGGCGTATTCTATGGCAATGTCCAATTATCGGACGTTGAGGAAATCGTACAAAGTCATTTGGTAAACGATACGGTTGTAGAACGTTTGAAATTAGATTTCTAAAAAATAGTTCAATTAGCCAATTCTAAGCAATTGGCTAATTGAACTATCACTCATCTTTGCCATTCTCTTGCTACTTTATTCCGAACAACAACGGGAAAATACCATGTATCGAATCTATCCTACGCTATTAAATACTTTTTCCCTTTTTCTAAACGAGAAGACAAATTCTCAGGGAGAAGTGATGGTTAAGCTTGAAGACTTGCTAGACCAAATCAACCGTGTCAGAAAACCAACCACCGAAGCACAACAAAAGGGCATTAATTTTGAAAAGGCCGTGACCACAGGTGACCTCGAAAACTTGTTTCAAGAATCGGTCATTGAAAAAACTCGTGCCTTATTACCTGCCAAATATAAAACTCAGGTCTATTCAGAAGCTATTTATAAAAACTGCCAAATTTATGGTTATGTGGATATTTTAGGTGGAAATAAAGCCTTTGATTTGAAAAGTACTCGTGCTTATAGTCCTAATCGCTTTGCTCTAAATCACCAGAATTTATACCTCTTGGGGTTACAAAAGTGGGGAGTAACGTCCCTTGACTATATCATTACGGATTTTACAGAAGTATATCAAGAGTCGTATTCCTTAAATAGTTATGACTTTAGCCCTCTTTTCAAGGAAATAGATTTATTTGTTGATTTTTTACAAGAACACCGTAAACTCATTCGGGATAAAAAGATTTTTGGGATAAGTAGCAAAGGAGAT
>JALRIJ010000409.1 GCA_023255485.1 Flectobacillus sp. | reverse complement strand
AGAAGTACTGCTGTTTGCAGCCCCTTCTCGGACTGGAAAATCTACCACGGCTTTAATGTTGCAACACAAGGGCTATGCCCCTTTTACGGATGATACTGCCTTGTTAATCATCAAAGACGGTAATGCTTATGCTCAGGCTTCCTATCCGATGATGCGTCTTTGGCAAAATACCATCGAACAACAAAGCTTATTGCAGGAAGCGGATAAACAACAACTTTTTGCGGAGTTAAATAAATATGGTTTTGCATTTCACGAGCAATTTGTAGAAGAAGATGTAAAGGTGGCAGGAATTGTTTTTTTAGAAGAAGAAGGGACTGAAATAACGATAGAAAAGTTGAAACCCAAAACTACCATGCAACTGTTAGGGATGAATATTTACCGAAGACAATGGTTGAACGGGATGAAAAAACAGTTACTACAATTTAAACAGTTGACAGCTCTCGCCAACGCTATACCTGCATGGAAGGCTGTACGTCCACAAGGGACATTAACCTTTGAAAGTTTTGCCACAAGTATCGACGAGCAGATTATTCAGGAATTAATACAGCAAGACGTACTAACCCAGTAAAGAGCGATGATGGCAAGAGTAAATAACATAAAGACAAATGCTTTATCAGTAGCTGAAGAAGGACGTATTGTATGGTTAGCCTCGTATCCTAAATCAGGAAATACGTGGTTTCGCTCTTTCTTAACAGCCCTTCAAAATGATAGTGAGTTGGATATTAACAGAATGGAAACAGATGGTATCTTTTCAGGAAAGGAACTGCTCGAATCTGTTTTAGATTTGGATAGCGATTATATAAAGGCTAATCAAATAGAAGCTTTTCAACGCTTAACCTTTGCTCATTTATCTGCCACTGCCAAGAAGCCCTTGTTTGTCAAAATTCACGATGCGTTTACGTTTTCAGCAATAGATAAGGCCTCTTTAATTCCAGAAAGTCCAACAAAAGTGGCGATTTATTTTGTGCGTAACCCATTGGATGTTATACTGTCTTTTGCTAACCACACTGGGAAGGATATTGAAACCACAATTGAAAGATTTATGGTGAATGAAAAGGGACAAATTGGTGCAAAAAAAAGTAATTCGCCCAATTCGCAATTTAATCAACCTTTGGGTACATGGTCAATGCACGTGGAGAGTTGGTTAACAAAGCCCCGTTTTCCTGTCCATTTTATGCGGTATGAAGACATGAAAACAAAGCCTTTTGAAACGTTTAAAGCGGCAGTAGAAGCGATAGGAATGGAAGTAACTGATGAGCAAATTCAAGGAGCGATTGAGGCTACAGAGTTTGAAAAATTACAGAAAAAAGAACAAGAAAAGGGGTTTAAAGAAAAGTTAATACCAACTTCTAATTTTTTCTTCAAAGGTCAAGTTGGGCGATGGAAGGAAGAATTGACCCTAGCACAAATAGAGCGTATCAGAGCTGTGAACGAACCTATGATGCGGTATTTTGGGTATTGGGAATAGGGTGTGTCTTTTAAATATTAAAACAAGGAATAAAACGAATTATAAACTAACGAAAATGACTTATCAACTAAACGCTGACAAAATTTTATTTACTCAATTAGGAGAAGAAGGTGTTGTCTATGACCTCGAAAAAAATGAATACATTACCTTAAACGAAACCTTTTTTAAAATCGTGCAAGGTATCGAACAAGCGAAAAAGCAAGACGAAATTGTAGCAGCTCTTTGCGACGAATATGCGATTGATGCTGTAACCTGCGAAAAGGAAGTAGGAGCTGCAATCGACAAATTGATTGCTAAAGAATACATTCTAAAAGCATAAGTAGTAATGATGAATTATAAATGTTGAATTTTGGATTAAACAAGCAGATAGTCAAAGTTTTGACCAAAACAAAAGCGTCATTTAATTACCATTGCTTACTTAAAACAATGTTTAGAAATGTCTTTTTATTTTACAAAATGAGTTTTCGACGTAAGTATTTATTGGTACTTACGTTGATATTAGCTTGTTATACTTACTTATTGATGCGTTTTTTTAAGGCAAAAGCTATTTTTGGAACGACTGCTTCTATGCCTAATATCGCTACAAGTAAGATTTCACAAGAGCTTGTTCGAGACATTGCTTTTGCTATCAGAACCGTTGCCAAATACGTTCCCTTTGAAAACGTATGTCGGCATCAGGCATATCAGGCTAAATTACTTTGTAAAATATATGCTATTCCGTATCAAATTTTTGTAGGCTTTAAAAAGTCAGTAGAAAGCGGTAAAATCGAAGGTCATGCTTGGACAGTTGTACAAGATGAACTAATTACTGGTTTTTGTAATCCAACAGAATACACCATTCAAGCGATTTATTCGTAACCTGACACCGCCTATGATT
>JALRIJ010000408.1 GCA_023255485.1 Flectobacillus sp. | reverse complement strand
ACTTGCCACTGACTGCAATTCTTCCTCAGAGATGTTGCCTGCCCAGTAGGATTCACAGGCTTTTTTTAACTCACGTTTGCTACCTATTCGTGGATAGCCTAAGTTGGTTGTTAACATGATAGTGTTCTTTTAAAACATAAGTCAGTTATGATTGGCAAGTCTCCTGGCTTATAACAGTGGCGTTCGTCCTTCTCATTTCTAAGGAAACAATGGGCATGATTGAACGATACTTTCCTTACATACTGCAAAGGCGGTTACTTACAGTAGCACGAACTGCTCGTGATTTACACACGATTCCTTATTAATCTTTGTCAAGAATTCCTGACAGAACCATTAATAGACGCTTATGTTGTTGTTCTCTGCAAAGGTATAAAGGCTTTTTAGTTTAAAAGTGTATTATCTGTTTTGTTATTTATTATTGGTTTTATTATCTAAAATATTGTAAATAATTAGATTTTTTTGGTTTAAAATGGATATATTTTTTAAATTTTTATCTTTTATGTTTGGGTGAAAATAATGAAGCCACTCACTGAGTGGCTTCATATACAATGCTAATCCGAATATATAATCTCAACGTACTTTGTTTATTAATGGAATTGTTCTTCTTCAGTAGAACCTTTTAAGGCATTGGTAGAAGAAAGTCCACTTGTTACAATCGTTTGAACGGCATCGAAATAACCCGTTCCCACGAATGATTGGTGTTTAACTGCTTTAAATCCTTGCGATTGTAGTGCAAATTCTCGTTGTTGTAATTCAGAGAAACCAGCCATTCCACGGTCAACGTATGCTTTAGAAAGTTCAAACATGGCCGTATTTAAGGCATGGAAACCTGCTAACGTAATGAATTGGAATTTATAGCCTAAGTCTGCTAATTGTTCACGGAAGGTCATCATTTGTTTTTCATCCATGAATTTTGCCCAGTTGAAAGAAGGCGAACAGTTATACGCCAACATTTGGTCAGGATATTGAGATTTAATACCTTGTGCAAATTCACGAGCAAGTCCTAAGTCTGGATTTCCCGTTTCCATCCAAATTAAGTCTGCATACGGAGCATAACTCAACCCACGATTGATACCCTGTTCTAATCCGTTTTTCACATTAAAGAATCCTTCGCTTGTTCTTTCTTGAGAAACGATAAATTTACTATCACGTGGGTCAATATCTGACGTAATTAAGTTGGCTGCTTCTGCATCTGTACGAGCAATGACCAAGGTGGGTACGCCCATAACGTCAGCCGCTAAACGAGCTGCTACTAATTTGTTAATAGCTTCCTGAGTGGGTACTAACACTTTTCCGCCTAAGTGTCCGCATTTTTTAGCTGATGACAATTGATCTTCAAAGTGAACACCCGATGCACCTGCTTCAATCATTTGTTTCATCAATTCAAAGGCATTCAAGTTGCCACCAAAACCTGCTTCTGCATCCGCTACGATAGGGGCTAACCAGTATTTGTCGCCATCTCCACTAGTGCTTTGAATCTGATCGGCACGCATCAAGGCATTGTTGATTCTTCTTACCACGGCAGGAACCGAGTCGGCAGGGTATAAGCTTTGGTCTGGATACATATTGCCCGATAAGTTCGCATCGGCTGCTACTTGCCAACCCGATAAGTAAATCGCTTTCATGCCAGCAGCCACTTCTTGAATCGCTTGGTTGCCTGTTAAGGCTCCCAAACCTGCTACCCATTGATCTTCGTTCAACATTTTCCATAAACGTTCCGCTCCAAGGCGAGCAACCGAATGTTCAATGTCAAAAGAACCTCTCAAATTGATAACGTCTTCGGCTGTGTACGGACGTTCGATACCTTTCCAGCGTGGGTTAGTTGTCCAGTCGGTTACTAATGCGTTAATTCTGTCTTGACGTGTCATAATTGTATGTGATTTTACGTGTTAAATAATTGGATAGTTTACTAAATGACTAAAATGCTGGTAAGTAATAATGTTAAATTTTGAATGATGGATTTTGGATTAAACATGCTGTTTATCAGTTAGTTGATAAAGTATAAAGCACTTTTGCTTACGTAGATTAAATTCAAAATTTAACATTCAAAATTCATCATTACTAAAATTCTCGGTATGCGTTGGTTGTTAAAAACTCACTGAATTCTTCTTGTAAGACTAAATCATTGAATAATTCAGCTGCTTTTTCATATTTTCCTTCGCTAAACTCTTCTTCCGAAACGGTGTTTTTAATACGGGCTACTTCTTCTTGATAAATACGTTGATAGTATTTTTTATTAACAATTTCACCCGAGTTAAGGTGTACTTTATGTTTTAACCATTGCCAAACTTGGGCTCTTGAGATTTCGGCTGTTGCGGCATCCTCCATCAAGTTATGAATGGCTGCGGCTC
>JALRIJ010000407.1 GCA_023255485.1 Flectobacillus sp. | reverse complement strand
CGCTTTGTCATACGCTGTCCCAGCTTTACCTACGGCGGTGATAATTCCTTTGTTGAAAACAAGTACCCCATTCTCAATAACTTGTCCGTTAGCTGTATGAATGGTTGCCCCTACTAACGCAATGGCTTTCGTTTGCGGACTCCCTGCCGCTTGATTTTGGGCAAAAATGGTATTCGAGATAAACACGAAAACCGTTATATATAAGTATGTTAAGTTTTTCATTTCGTTTGTTTTATGATAAAACGCCCATGCCAAAAAATTTGATACACAGGGGTATGATGGGACGTTCTATCTGATACTTTTAAAAAATAACTGAACATTAAGTATGTAATGCAAAATTATGAATTTTAAATTTTGGATTTAATGCACTAGCTAATAACACTTTATGACAAAAGAAAATATCAATTAATTTTGCATTACTACTTAGTCATTATGCTCAGTGTGCGTTTCTTCTGAGAAAATATCACCCTCCGAGTTACAATACATCTGTCTTGCTTTATGCACTTCGGGTTTAGCCGTTGGCGAACCACTTGCTTTGGCAGCTAACATTTTTTGGATGATTCGGCTACGTTCAGCAGCAATGTTGGCACGTAAAGCCTTATCTTTCTCGATGTCAAAATACACCGCACCATCAATGATTACTTTCTCTGGTTTTGCATAAACCGATAAAGGATGATTATTCCAAAGCACGACATCCGCCTCTTTTCCAGCTTTGATACTACCCAGACGGTTGTCTAAGTGCATCATTTTAGCAGGATTCAACGTTACCATTTTCCAAGCTTCTTCTTCGGTCATTCCTCCGTACAACACTGTTTTAGCTGCTTCTTGATTTAAACGGCGAGCCATTTCTGCATCATCAGAATTGATAGAGGTATTAACCCCTACTTTCGTCATTAAGGCAGCATTAAATGGAATAGCCTCTTTTACCTCCATTTTGTAAGCCCACCAGTCAGAGAACGTTGAGCCGTTTGCTCCGTGTGCTTTCATCTTATCGGCTACTTTATAGCCTTCCAAAATATGCGTAAACGTATTCACTTTAAAGCCCACTGAATCCGCCACTTTCAACAACATATTAATTTCAGATTGAACATACGAGTGACAAGTGATAAAACGCTTTTTGTTCAAAATCTCAACCAACGCATCCAGCTCTAAATCACGTTTTACAGGTAATCCAGCCGTATTTTTCATTGCTTTTTCATACTCCTTCGCTCTTAAAAAGGCATCCATCATTACTTGTTCAACGCCCATACGAGTTTGTGGGAAACGTACTCTAGCACGGTCGCCCCAGTTAGCTTGCTTCACGTTTTCACCCAAGGCAAATTTAATAAAGCCATCCATGTTAGGAATTTTCAAGGCATCAGGAGCTTCACCCCATTTCAATTTAATGATAGCCGATTGTCCTCCAATACTATTGGCAGAGCCATGTAATAATTGGGACGAAGTAACCCCTCCTGCTAACTGACGATAAATATTAATATCTTCTGAGTTCACCACATCTTCCATTCTCACTTCTGCCGAAACCGACTGTGTACCTTCATTAACAGCAAACAGAGCAATGTGCGAATGTTCATCAAAAATACCGTTTGTCAAATGCTTACCCGTTCCGTCAATCACCTTTGCACCTGTACTCGATAAGTTTTTACCTACTTGATCAATTTTTCCATTTTGAATTAAAACATCCGCATTCTGCATAATTCCAGCAGCTTCGTTTGTCCACACGGTAGCATTTTTCACAAGTAGCATTTCAGCTTTAGGCTTTTCCTCACTACCATAGCCATTGAAAGGATAAACAATTTTACCCATTTCAGCCTTTGCTTTTTTAACGGTATCCACTTTCGCAGGCGTTTCTTTTACAGCCTCTCTAAACGTTGCGAGTAACGAGACTGATTTCCCATCGACATCAACCCCTTCACCTTTGATATTTTTTCCGTCGTAATAAGCACTAATTCTAGTATCAGCCTTATCTTTCTTCGCATCCAATTTGAACAATATCGTCAAGAAATCATTAGAACGAGTCACTTTAGGCGTAACTTTTACCGAATCCGTTACCACGATTTGATATTCTGGTTTATCGACTTTTCCCGTAATATTCAGTTTCAATTTGGAGTTATTACCTACCGTCAAATCATAACTACCACGAATGTCTTTCACATTCATATCACTCAACACAAAACGTTTTCCTTTTACCCAGTTTTCATAAATCACATTACCATCCTTAAATAAATTATCAGACGTGATTAAGAAGTTCGCTAACATTCCTGTTTTCAAAGAACCTACCAAGTTGTCCACTTTCATCATTGACGCAGGCGTAGATGTCAAAGCCGCCAACGCAACTTTTTCGTCTAATCCATTTTC
>JALRIJ010000406.1 GCA_023255485.1 Flectobacillus sp. | reverse complement strand
CTGAGTGATATCTTGTTTTTCAAACGAGATATTAGATTCCATTTTTAACTTACTAGATAATTGATAGTCATGAGCCAAACGGAAGTTGTAACGATTAGCGGAATTATACCCTACTTTCAAGAGGCTGCCGTCACTTAAATAACCCAATGAAATACGATAACCTGCTTTTTCGGTTCTACCAGAAATACTCAACTGATGCTCTGTAGAGCGAGCATCACCCCAAAGCATATCTTGCTCTGTACCATTGAAGAATGTAAAGTCTTTAACGTCAGCAAATAACGAAGCTCCATTTGGGCTCAAAGCATCATATTCTGCTTTTGTCATCCATTGTTTTCCAGAAGCTAGAGCCAAACTAGCCACATTCCCAAAGTTGTACCAAATATCCGTTGCAGGAAATCCATCTGTTGCACGAGATTCTTTTACCATGGGGGCCCAGCCATTAACATCGACTAATTTGGGTAAAAGCCCTACTCGCTTCATTGATGTTGAGCCGTTATATTCAACCGTAACCTTTCCAGATTTACCTCTCTTTGTTGTAATTAAAACTACACCACCTGCTGCTCTTGAGCCATAAATAGCCGCAGAACCGTCCTTCAAGAATGAAATATTTTCAATATCATTAGGGTTAAAAGAGTTCAATGCTCCTACACTTGGAACGGGTACGCCATCTACAATCACCAAGGGTTCTGTGGCATTGGCAGAAGCAGCCCCACGAATTTGAAAATTCCATCCCTCACGCCCAGCCTGCGAGGAATTACGTGTGACGGTAACTCCTGCTACTTGTCCTTGCAACGAAGCTAAAGGACTTGATACTGGCCCTCTGTCCTTAAACGTGGCAGCACTAACCGTTGCAACAGAACCCGTCAAAGTAGCTTTTTTGGCCGTACCGTAACCCACCACAACAACTTCATCCAATGATTGGTTGTTCCCTTTTAGGGTAACATTAATCACACTTCGTTTTCCAATACTTACTTCTTGTTTTTCATACCCTACTGATGAGAAAATGAGTGTTGTATTTTCGTCTGAATAGGTTAATTTGTAAAGCCCACTAGCATCAGTTGTTGTTCCCTTTTGAGTACCCTTTACGACAATACTTACTCCTGGAACGGGGTCACCTTTTTCATCGATGACTTTTCCTGATACGGTTTCTTGCATAGCGATTTCTGTCGTAATCGCTATGTCTTTTTTTTCAATTACTTTTATACTTCTTCTCAAAATAATGCGTTTGCCCACCACCTCATAATCAATCATCATGGGTGCAAAGACTTTCGTCAGTACTTTATCTAAGCGTTCATTATTCGCACTAAGAGAGAGGTGTTCGTTAGCTCCAAAAATTTGATGGTTATACATAAATTGTATATCTGACACTTTTTCGATACGCTTCAAAACAGACTCAATTCCCTGATTGTTGAGTTGAACCGAAATTTTACGTTCTAATACCTCCTGAGCGTGCGTCTCATGAGCTTGGGCTATTGTGCAAAACACCATCGCCAACACGGCTTGAAATAAGCTAATCCGCATGATTTTTAAGATTGTTTTCTTAAATTGTAATCCTTTTTCCATACATTTGTTTGGTTGTCGTTTATGTAAGTTTCGGCAATGAAATCCCCCTCCCATTTTTTCAAATGGAAATAGCTCTGTGCCAAAGAACTATGGGGTACTCTCAGGGTAAAAGTGGGCCAACACTTTTACCCTTTTTTATTGATAATAGAAGAATTTGTTACGCTAAATTAATTACACCCTCTACTGTAGATAATTAGTTGGGCATCTATCTGCTCGTAACGAGCATCGATTGTTTTACAAATCAGATTTAATTTTTCAAATAAAGGCTCATCGTCCAACGAAGCAGTCAGATAACAGTTTTTCATCACTTCGGCATCATAAATAATGTTTAGTCCATAGAACTTCTCTAGTGAGGTAAACACTTCACTAATAGGGGTTCTATCAAAATTAAACTGTTGTTGTTGAATTGGAAGTTGCACTACTTCTGGTGTTTCCACAAGCGTTCGTACCAACTGTAAATCACTTTCATTAAATGTTACTTGCTGGTTAGGAGTTAAAACCAATCCTATCAATTTATTAGTTGAATGTTGCTGAGCGATGTTCTCCTCTGTTCTAGCAAAAACAGACACTTTACCAGTTTTGACCACTACCCGAATATGATGATGTTGTTTATTTTCATGAATGGTAAAACTTGTTCCCAACACTTTGGTGACCAATTTATTCGTATAAACATAAAAAGGCATGGTTGGGTCTTTGGCGATTTCAAAGAAGGCCTCGCCAGAAAGAATAACCTCTCGCTTTCCATTTTTAAAATTGCGAGGATAACTCAAGCGACTTCCTTTCTCTAAGACTACCG
>JALRIJ010000405.1 GCA_023255485.1 Flectobacillus sp. | reverse complement strand
CAGTTTTCGCTAAATGTTCAGAGTAGTTTTTATTCTCGCTCTGGTCAAGCTTCTAGTATGCTAGCCAAACCATTAGAACAATTTTTACAACCAACTACCCTAAAAAAAGTACTTGTAGAAAATGCGACTGCAGTAAATGCTACTACTCAAGAAGCAAGTGATTATAAGTTATTAGCTTATCCTAATCCTGTAAAAGATACGCTTCGTTTAAAGTATTTTGTAGAGCAAACAACAAGCGAAGTGAGTATTGAATTAGTAGATGGAAAAGGTGCAGTACTTAATACGATTAAGCAAAAACCTGTGTTGGGCTATAACTCAAGTCAAGTACCAATGAATAATGTTATCAATGGTGCGTATTTCATTAGAACTTATTTTGATAATAAAGTGCAGACGGTAAAAGTTGTCAAATTTGACTAAAATTTTTCCTTCATTTATACGAAAAAGTCACTTCTAAAACAGAAGTGACTTTTTGTTTTTATAGGCAAAAAAGAACAAATTGCACGATAATTGTAAGAAAATACCAACTATAAACATCTTTTGAATGGCTCTTATTTTTTTGAATGTAACAGGATTGTCTAACTCGGGGGCTTCTCATTGGCAAACCATTTGGGAAAAAGAAAACCCTGAAATGATAAAACGTGTTGAACAAGATAATTGGAATGCTCCTCTTAAACAAGATTGGATTATTCGTTTGAATGAGGTTATTGAGCAACAAGACGATGACATTGTATTGATTGCTCATAGTTTAGGTTGTATTACAGTGGCACATTGGGCTACAGTGTTTAGTTCTAATAAAGTAAAAGCAGGTTTTTTAGTTGCTCCCCCAGATGCAAACAGAACAGAAGAGTTTGCCATTATTAATACTTTTAGTCCTGTTCCAACAGAAAAACTACCCTTTCCCTCTTTGGTTGTGGCTAGCACTAATGATGAATATGCGACCATTGAACGTTCGTTAGAAATGGCAAATGATTGGGGAAGCGATTTTATAAACATAGGCCAACTGGGTCATATTAATGCTAATTCTAATTTAGGTAGCTGGAAAGATGGTGCACAACTACTCAAACAACTTCTTGATAAGGCTGGTTTGAGATCAGATGCATTATTTTAGTGTCTGTATCCAAGGCATTTAAAATAAATGGATAAAGTGATTTAAGTAGTGTATATTCTGTATATGAAGTATCTAGTTGCATCTAGTAACTATGTAAACTTTGTACAGAATTATGTAAGACTATTTTTCTCAAAAATGGTCAATTTTACATAAATCACTTATCCATGCAAACAGTTCATATCTCTAAAGTGGCTATCCCCTCATCCAAACACCTTATCTCTAGTAGGGCTGACTCCTATTTGACCGATATTTATCGTGTTTACATGTTTATACTTCACTTCTTGCGTGAAGTTTTTTCCGCTCCAATCGAGTGGAAAGAAATCGTAAATCAATGCTATCAAGTGGGTTATAAATCCTTACCCTTAGTTTTGCTGACAGGTTTTATCACAGGGGTTGTTTTTACGAAACAGTCTCGCCCGTCCTTATCTGCTTTTGGTGCAAAATCTTGGTTGCCTTCTTTGGTTACAATCGCTATCATTCGGGCCTTAGCTCCCTTAGTAACGTCTCTTATTGCCTCTGGCAAAGTGGGTTCTAATATGGGAGCAGAGTTGGGTTCGATGAAAGTAACCGAACAAATTGATGCCATGGAAGTTTCTGCGACCAATCCCTTCAAATTTCTGGTTGTTACTCGAATCACGGCCATAACACTTATGATGCCTATTTTGATTTTATACACAGGTTTTGTAGGAATGATGGGGGCTTATTTCAATGTTCGAACCAATGAAGCTACTAGCTTTTTAAGCTTTTTTGAAAGTGCTTTTAAGTCGATTGTTTTTCTGGATATTTTTTCGGCCTTGTTCAAAGCCGTTTGTTATGGCTTTACCATCGGGGTAGCGGGTTGTTATCAAGGTTATTACGCTCAAAATGGTACGCAAGGTGTTGGACGAGCGGCCAATATGGCTGTGGTTCATTCGATGTTCTTGATTTTTATAGAGGAAATCATTATTGTACAGGTAGTTAATGGATTTAGATGAAAGAGGACAAGGTTGTTTTATCCGCTAGTTCAGACACTCCCGTGATTGCTATCAAGGGATTAAAAAAGTCGTTTGGGAGTCTATCTGTACTCAATGGTATTGATATTGACATTCAGAAAGGGGAAAATGTGGCAATTCTTGGACGCTCAGGAAGTGGTAAGTCTGTATTGATTAAAATTATTTCGGGGCTTTTAAAACCTGATGCTGGAATCGTTCAGGTATTGGGGCAACCAATAGATAAAATTACCGAAAAAGAGTTACAAAAAATCCGATTAAAAAT
>JALRIJ010000404.1 GCA_023255485.1 Flectobacillus sp. | reverse complement strand
AACAATTGATGCAACTACTGGAGCACTAAATCCAAGTACATCAACTCCTGGAACTTATACAGTTACTTATGCATTTGTTTCTGATATTAATTCAATTTCAGTTGCACCAAATGGATCTTCTAATAATTTATGTGTAAATAGTTCACAAAATGTAGGACAAACATTTAAAGCAAATTCTGATTCTTATTTAACACAAATTGATGTAAATGTACATTCTGTTACGGCAGCAGGAACGGCTACATTAAATGTATACGACAGTGACAATGGCGTGAGAAATAGCCATCGTTTTAATTTTATTCCAAAAGGCTCGACCTATCCCCATTCATAAAAAATCCCGACCTGACTTAAAGTGATAAGCCAAATCGGGAACATAGTTGAACAATAGGTATAATGTTGGTTAATCAATATTTATGGGGTAGAACTAGTGCATAGGTGTTTCGGTATCAGAGAATGTTATTATAAAATTGAGGCAACAAACTGCAAGAGCATCACAGGCATTAAGCCCATCGTTGAAAGACGAAGTAACTCTTACATACGGCACTCAATTATTGTAGGGGAACAAGCAAAAAGGCTCTAACACTGGTGTCCTATAAATTAGACGACTATTTTTCAATAGGTAGGTGTTTCACCTACATTTCCAACCTGGAACGAAGAAGTCCTTTTTTACGCCACCTACAAATTACTTGACAGAAGTAATAGACATTCTGTTATTTTTTACAAACAAATTTCATTAATAAGCCTCAAGGCATCTTTACCTTCCTCTAAAGCTTTTAGTACATCAAATATTTTGTCAGACCAGCCAGCAATAAGGAAGACATCATTGGCTTGTATCTCCAGCGGAGCGTGTCCATACCCTGCTAAATCAAATAAGTATAACTGGGCATTGGGTGCTATTTTTTTGTAGGCCAACCATTTAGTCACTAAGGAATTACGATTCGAGTTAACACTATCCCATAGTTGTACATCGGTAAACATCATCACCTTATCGGCTACTTGTTGTCGTTCTATTAGGTCGTCTAAGACCAAATAACCATTGGTCGAATAACCCACCTCTCCCTCTCTTTTGTAAAATGCGTCCACGTTTTCCAAAATATTTCGGGTAGGTAACGAAAGAGTCTTCCATGAGTCTCCAAACATTCCTGAAGTCACATTTTTACACTTAGATTGCAACAGCATACCCAAGACCAAACCTATATCATACAACATAATTTTACTTTTGGCTGATATAGGCTTTTGCATAGAACCCGAAACATCACAGGCAATCACCACCCTAGTTTCTACATCAAATGCTTTGACACTCTCCACACTAATCGTAATAGCCTCTTCTAAGGCATCCAAAACCATCGGCACTAAACTCGATTGCACGTCTTTTACCTCTCGATAAGCTGCCAAAAATCTAAAAGGTAACTGCTTCGATTGTTTAACGGCTTTCGGATCGGTTAGGTATTTACATACTTGCTTGATATGCTTCGGTTTAACATCCGCTTCTAGGATATTCCTCAGGTTACGTAGCAACGCCATATAACCCATTTTTTGCGAATCTATCAGCTCGCCCCATTTTGCTCTCAACGCATTTTTATAAACTCCTTCTATATGAAATTTTTGTTGACCCAAAGCCGATAATTCAGTCTCCCATGTGTAAGGGGTCGCTAACTCTCGACGAACAATTTTATTAAAAATCATCTGCTGCTTTTCGTCCTTTGCTTTGGGATGTACCAAAAACAGGGCATCTCGCAATTTGACGGCTGTATCTCGGTCATACTTTGCAAACTGATATTCATCAAATCGATTAAAAGACGACGCTAGTCCTTTCTGTACTTGTTTGGATAAGCTATTCAACTTTTTCGTTCCTTCTCTTTTATTAGTGAGTTGATAATAAGCCAATAACTCCAAAATTTCGTCTGGCCGTTGCACCACCTTTTCAACGGTTTTCTTCACTAAACTATCCCCGTTATGTATCTTGGCTAACTCATTGGTTAATACAATAGGGACTGTTCTTAAATACATCTGTTGACGAACATAAACGGCTAGCTTCGCAACAAAAGTAGGTTCTACTTGCTTTATTAATTTGATGATACGCTTCAACCTATCGTCCATTTTCTCATAGAAACTATCTGATAAAGTAGAAGTAACTACCACAGTGTATAATTCTAATTCGGGAGTCATCTTAAAAGACAAAGCTCCTTCATAATTAGCAATGGGTTTCGATAAAAAGTTGAATTTCATAGCCGTATTAATGTTTAATTCTTAATGACGATACAAAATTGGAACGTCAGTACGCAGCCTATTTGCGTAGTATGTTTTTTTTTTGAAAAATATTTTTCCATTACCTGCGAAGACACTAATAACGAAAAAACCTATAAGGTTTTGAAAACCTTATAGGTTTAGGAAC
>JALRIJ010000403.1 GCA_023255485.1 Flectobacillus sp. | reverse complement strand
GGATTGATAAAAGCATGAAGTCAAGCAAGTAAGATTACTTCTTTAAGAATTTATATTTTATACTTTTAATTCACTTTTACATTTCATCTCTATGCGAAGAAAACTACTTCTGCTATTCGTTATGCTCATAACGATAGGTGGTCCTGTATTTGCTCAGAAAATCACAGGGCTCGTTGTATCTAAAACAGACGGACAGCCACTCGTTGGTATGTCTATCAAAGTTAAAGATAGCAAGGCTGGAACAACCACTGACGTTCAAGGAAAGTACAGCCTAAATACATCCCCACAAAGTACTCTTATTTTTACCTTTATCGGCTACAAAACACAGGAGATTTTAGTTAGCGGACGTTCTGTTGTCAACGTTGAAATGGAAGAGGATGCTTCTCAATTATCAGAGGTCGTAGTAACAGCCTTAGGTGTTAAGAAAGACCAAAAATCACTAGGGTATGCTACCAACACTATTAAGTCCGAAGCAATTACTCGTACAGGTTCACCCAATTTTGCTTCGGCATTATATGGTAAAGCCCCAGGGGTTCGTATTGCCTCTGCTCCAGGTGGTGCTACCAGTGCGGTAAACATCACTATCCGTGGTACGAACTCAATTACAGGAAAAAGCCAGCCGCTAATCGTGATGGACGGTGTACCTATCCGTGATGGCGAAGTGAAAAACAACGATTATTGGAATGACCAACGTATCAGAGGAAATGGTTTGTTGGATGTTAACCCAGAAGATATCGAAAATATTTCGATTTTGAAAGGTGCATCTGCCGCAGCTCTTTATGGTTCGGAAGCAGTAAACGGGGTAGTCTTGATTACGACTAAAAGTGGCAAAGGCAAAAAAGGCTTCTCTGTTGATTTCAGTGCGAATTATAGCGTAGATAAGATTGCATTTTTACCAAGATACCAAAATGTAAGAGGACAGGGTTATCCAACAAGCATTGCCAATGCAGGACAAGATGCCAATGGCTTTGTGTATTATGATACCAATGGCGATGGCGTGAAAGAAACAAGAGGTTTGGTAGGTACGTCTTTGAACTATGGCCCTAAATTCGATGGTCAGCCAGTATTGTCTTGGGATGGTGTGGTTAGACCTTATGTATCTCAGGGTGATAACTTTGCAGGTTTATTCCAAGAAGCTCATAGCTCTAATGTAAACTTTGCGGTTTCTCAAGCTTCTGAAAATGCGAACATCCGTTTCTCGTTAACACATCAAGAAAATCAAGGTTTGAGTATGGGTTCGCAAAACAACAAAAACGTAGCGAACTTAAATACTTCGTTCAAATTAGGTAAGAAATATACAGCCGACTTAGTGGTGAATTATGTGAATCAATACACGCACAACCGTCCGTATGCCATTGACCGTATGATGAACAACTTTACGGGGATGATGCCTCGTTTTGATAACGCTTCTTGGTATTTGAACAAATACAAAACAAGTTTAGGCTATCGTTTTGTGACAGGTACAAACCAAAGTTTAACGCCTGATGAAAATATCAAATATGGTGGATTTAGAGGTGATATTGCGGACTACGTTTGGAGTGTAAAAGAGAAAAACGAAGACGAATACAGCAACCGTGTGATTGCGAGCATGACACACAATATTCAAATTACGGATGATTTGAAACTAAGAGGAAGACTTGCTACGGATTTCACTTCTATGAAAACGGAAGTCGAACAAGCTACTGAAATTCCACTTGCTTTTGGTAACTCTGGCTATTTTGGTATGAAGTCGAATCTCTACAACATCTTGTATGGTGATGTATTGTTAACGTATTCTAAAAAAGTTTCGGAAGATTTTAATTTAACAGCAATGGCAGGTTATACTGCTACGAAAGAAACAAGCAGTTATTTAGAAAGAGGTACAAGCGGAGGATTAAGTACGGAAAATTTATTTGACGTAGCGGCTTCTGTCAATACACCTGTAAGTAATTCAAGTAGAACTTCGTTAGTGAAAGACGCTTTCATTGGAACACTTAACTTAGACTATAAAGGATTTTTGTTTTTAGAAGGAACATTGAGACGTGATAGAACCTCTACGATGAACCCGAACAACAATACTTTCTTGTATCCATCGGTGAACTCTAGCTTTGTATTCTCTGAAGCGTTTACACTACCCCGTTACCTTAGTTATGGTAAAGTTCGTGCCTCTTGGGGTATCGTAGGGAACTATCCTTCACTTTATTCTGCTAACATTGCATATCAGCAAAATACGTATGGTGTTCAGCAAACAGGAGGTAAATCAGTGCTTTATACTACCTTACCAAGTGCTTTTGGTAACGATTTAATCAAGCCAGAACAAAAACACGAATTTGAATTTGGTTTAGAAACGAAGTTTTTCAACAACCGTTTAGGCTTAGATATTTCGTATTACAATGCTCGTATTGTTGACCAAATTTTACCATTAACGCTTGCTCCAACATCGGGTGCG
>JALRIJ010000402.1 GCA_023255485.1 Flectobacillus sp. | reverse complement strand
TATTAGAAGATTTCGACTTAATTATTCTTGCAGGTGGTTCTACGGTTCCTAGATTATTAGGAATCCCAGGTGCTGACTTGAAAGGGGTATATCCAGCAATGGAGTTCTTATCGCAACAAAACAAACGTGTGGGCGGTATTGAAGTAAAAGTTGACCACAGAGGTGTGCCTTATAAAGACGGTGAAATCTTGGCAACAGGCAAAAACGTATTTGTTATTGGTGGTGGTGACACAGGTTCTGACTGCGTGGGTACTTCTAACCGTCACAAAGCGGCTTCAATTACACAAGTGGAAGTAATGCCTATGCCTCCAAAAGAACGTGCTGAACAAACGCCTTGGCCAAACTGGCCAATGATGTTGAGAACTTCTACTTCGCACGAAGAAGGAGCAGATCGTCAGTGGTCGATTGCAGTGAAAGAATTTATCGGCGATGGAAATGGTAATTTAGCAGGTATCAAAATGGCTGACATCGAACTACAAGTAGTAGATGGCAAAGCAACTCAAGTACACGTGAATGAGCGTAAAGTTCCTTGTGAATTAGCTCTTATCGCTGCTGGTTTCTTACATCCACAAAGAGAAGGTCTTTTAGCTCAATTAGAAGAAAAAGGCTTAGAGTTCGACGAAAGAGGAAATGTGAAAGCACACAACTACAAAACAGCGGTTGACAAAGTTTTTGTAGCAGGTGATATGCGTCGTGGACAATCGTTGGTAGTTTGGGCTATCTCCGAAGGTCGTGAGGCAGCTCGTCAAGCAGATATTGCGTTGATGGGTTCTTCAAGATTAGAAGCGAAAAATGTCTCTTCATTTGCCGTAGTATAAGCAAAAAGCATACAAACAAAAAGGGCTATTCCGTGAGGAGTAGCCCTTTTTGTTTGGGGGTATTTTCAACATTACCATTTTTTGTATGGTAAAAACTTTCCGTCAAGCGTGATTTTAATACGGTCACCTTTGGGGTTTTCTTCTTTGTCAATGTGCATACTGAAATCAATAGCACTCATAATTCCATCTCCCGCTTTTTCATGAATTACCTGTTTAATGGTTTCGCCATATACCAGTACAATTTCATAAAGACGGTAAATAAGCGGGTCGGTTGGAGGCATCAGGGTGAGCGACGCTTTTGAAGGAAACTCTTGCAAGACTTTTTCCACTTCAAAACCCAAACCCAATAAGTCACATACCTTTTTGGCTTCATCGGCATCAAAAGTATTCTGTCCTAAGAGAGCCGAAGTCGTCCAAACAATATCTCTTCCAATGGCATCAGCGATTGACTGATAACTAATCCCAACAGTTCTTTTTGCTTCAAGTACAAGTTCTGTACATACGTCTTTATTCATTTCTGTAAAATTGATTTGTGTTGAAAGATTTATAAACGTGAATATAGAAATTGGGGGCTTTCTTATCTCAAGATATTAGAAATGTATAACAAAAGCAAATGATAGGATTTGTTTTTAAAGGAAAAGTGCAAAATAGTTCTATTAGTCTTAGACAGGATTGGAATCCTGTAATTAACTGGTACCCGATAGGAATCAAGCACCTGTGGGAGGAAATACCGATTAGGATTACTCTTTAGTTAATATATCCTGTACTGTTTCTCTTAGTACAGGTATCACTTCTTCTGCAAACCATTCATTTTTGGCTTGCCAAATATTATTTCGGGGTGATGGATGGGGCAGTACAAAATAGTTTGGCAGATAAGCTTCAAAGTTTTTGACGGTCTCCGTAAGCGTCGGTTTTGCCTGTTCTTTTAAGTAATATTTTTGAGCATATTGCCCAATGAGCAAAATCAATTTGAGCTTGGGCATACGGGTTAAAAGCGACGAATGCCAGAGGGGGGCACATTCTGGTCGTGGTGCTAAATCGCCTGATTTTCCTGTGCCGGGGTAACAAAAACCCATCGGGACGATGGCAATTTTGGAGGTATCATAAAAGACATCTTTATCCATGTCCAACCAATTACGAAGATTATCGCCACTTTTGTCGTTCCAAGGAATGGAAGTTTGATGAACCACACGCCCAGGGGCTTGTCCAACGATTAGCAACTCAGCGGTTTCGCTCGCCCTGACTACAGGATTAACGCCCATTTCCAGAAATTGTTCGCAGACCCTACATTGTCTGATAGCTACTAAAAGTTCGTCTATTGGTTTCATCGGTATTGCTAAGTTGTTGATGATTTATGAAATCTTGATGCACCAAACTTAAACAAATAAAGGGGAAATTTACCACATAACGTAGATGAAATATACTTTTCAATCTTATATTCTAAGGAGAAGATTTGGCTAGTGTTAGACAGGATTGGAATCCTGTAATTAACTGGTACTTGATAGGAATCAAGCACCAGTGGGGCGACAACTCCATAAAAGAAACCACCGAAGCCGACCGCTAGACTAGCCGCCCGCCCAAGATTAAGTTCAACATTGGTTTCATGGTTTGGCTT
>JALRIJ010000401.1 GCA_023255485.1 Flectobacillus sp. | reverse complement strand
ATTAGCCGCTTTCAGGTCGTCCAATTCTTTTTCTTTATCAGTTAAAGCAGCGGTTTTGTCTGCCAAATCTTTTTCCAGTCCTGGTACTTTACCAGCCGTATCAATCAAGTCCTGAAAAGCTTTTCCAGCATCTTCATCAGACGACTTATCACTTAGGTTTAAAGCCGTAAGCATAGCGGCTGTTAAAAGAATTTTACTCATTTCTTTAGGTTTAGGTTTTACAAAATCAGCGAGGTTTAACTCGTTATCGTTAATGTCATATAGATTCGCCAAAGCATTGTGATTGCCAGGAATGTCAACAAAGGATATTTCACGCGGAAACCACTTAGTAACTGTAGGCCCTGTTTGTCCTTCCAGTTTTAGTTTAGGATCATCCGAAGCGGCTAAACAAATAATCTTACCACAAGAGGCGGCATTGATAAATCCGTTTTCTACCTGATTGGCTATATCGGCACCTTTTGGGTGTGATAAATTAACAACCGGTTTACCATACAACTTATCGCCTTCGGTTCTAAAATCTCCCCATTTTACTAATACACCACCATCACGATCATGCATTAAAAAACCGATGGGGTTTTTCTTGTATTGGGCTAAATCCAAACCTTCAGTTAACAAGCGATAGCCGTAAACATTTACACTGTTATCGGTCAAACAAAACTCTTTGTCAATCTTTTTAAACTGGTTACTCACTAACTACAATTTTGGGTTATCATTTAAAGTGATTACAAACTTGCGAACATTTGAAAAGCCTTGAAAATAAAGGCGCAAGGCTTGCATAACTATTTTAAAAAGGGGGACTTTTTAGTCAATTTTGCCTCATAATAAAGAAGTAATTCATGGGAATTTCAAAGGCACAAGAGCGCGAGTACGCTCGAATATTATATATAAACGAGCGCATCACTTTTAAAGAGATTGCTGAGCGAACTGGTGTAACCGAAAAGACTATTAGTAAATGGGCGGAAGCCGACAACTGGGCAAAGCTTCGTAAAAGTATGCTCACCACCCGAGAAAGTCAATTGGTCCATTGGTACAACCAACTTGAAGCATTGAATGAAAACATTGCCAAAAGAGACATCCCTATTCCTGATAGCAAGGAAGCCGATATTATGGTAAAAATTACTTCCAATATTAAAAGTCTGGAAACTGAAATAGGTCTAGGTGAATATGTCGAGGTATCGCGCAAACTGTTAACCTTCATCCAGTCGGTAGATTTGGACGACGCAAAAAGATTCAAGAATTACATAGATGAGTTTATCAACTCCAAATTAAAGAATGGCTAAAAAAGTAAGCAATAAGGAGTATTTAGATATATGGCGTGAGTTCTGTGAAAACATGGACAATGCCACACCTATTGACTTAACCGAAAGCCATGGGGCAAAGCTGAAAAGAATAGCTCATTTAGAAAAGAATCCCGAAGAGTGGTTTAAATACTACTTCCCAAATTATTATACCAGCGAACCCGCTGAGTTTCATAAAAAGGCAACCCGTCGTGTGTTAGCCAATGCCGAATGGTACGAAGTCCGTTCGTGGGCGCGAGAACTCTCAAAGTCGGGGCGCACCATGATGGAAGTACTCTACTTGGCTATGACTGGAAAGAAAAAGAACATTCTTTTAATTTCCAATTCGGCAGACAATGCCGAAAGGTTGCTTTTACCTTATAAAGGAATCCTGGAACGCAACAACCGTATTATTGCCGATTATGGCATTCAAAAAAAGGTTGGTTCCTGGGAAGCCTCAGAATTCAAAACCCGTAAGGGTGTTTCGTTTCGTGCTATTGGTGCGGGGCAGTCACCTCGTGGTACCCGTAACGATGCCAGCCGTCCCGATGTCATTCTTATCGACGATATTGATACGGACGAATTTTGCCGTAACACCGAGCTAGTAAAGGAGCGTGTAAAATGGATTGAACAAGCTTTGATTCCGACGCGTTCCATTTCTAACGGCTTATTATTGATTGCCTGTGGTAACATTATTGCTAAATACTGCTGCATTACCGAAATGGGTAAAAAATCAGATAAGTGGGATGTTGTCAACATACGAGATGCAGCCGGTAATAGTTCATGGCCTCAAAAGAATACGGAGGAAATGATAAAAAGGGTTGAAAGTTCGATATCCTTTGAAAGTTTCCAAAAAGAGTACTGTAACAATCCAATGGATGGTGGAGATACTTTTAAAAATATCATTTATGATAAATGTCCGCAATTACGTCATTGTGACAATGTAGTTATCTATGCCGACCCCGCACCGTCCAACAAAGATAAAACGAGTGCCTGTAGTAAAGCCATTACCATTATAGCCAGTAAAGGCATTGATTTTTTTATATACAAAGCTTGGGTAGATCACATGAGTAACGCTGTATTTTGCGAGTATCTTTTTGAAGCGCATGATATTTGTAAGCGTGCCGGTGTTGACCCAATTTACGTTTGGATTGAAAAC
>JALRIJ010000400.1 GCA_023255485.1 Flectobacillus sp. | reverse complement strand
TAAGTGGATTGCAGGAAGAAGAATGAACGGAGACCAAGACCATCAGGGTCGCCACTTACGTTTTACCGTGGGCGATTATGGAATTCAACGGATCAAATTGTACAATTATAAATAAGAGAATGCTTTATTGACATCGTCTTTATAAAACATGAAGTCGTAGAAATGGTAAGTAAGCCTTGTAAAATGTTGGTAAGCGTAAATACTGGGCAGGATAAACAATTATGGATATTCAATTAGAATACTTACATTTGATTACAAAAACAATTTCCAAATATGAACTATAATCAAGTACTGCTTTCTTTTGCTATTTCGGCTTTAACCCTGTCGTTTTCGGCAAAAGCTCAGAAAAAACAACCCATTTCACAACCCTTAGTAAAACACATTTATACGGCTGACCCTTCTGCTCATGTGTTTAATGGCAAAATTTACATTTACCCATCTCATGACATCGAGTCGGGAGTAAAAGAGGACGATGAGGGTGGGCATTTTGATATGAAAGATTTTCATATCTTGTCGATGGACAAAATTGGTGGAAAGGTAACGGACAATGGCGTAGCCTTAGACATCAAAGATATTCCGTGGGCAGGTCGCCAATTATGGGCTCCTGATGCAGCCTACAAAAACGGAACCTATTATTTGTATTTTCCTGTGAAAGATAAAAGTGATGTTTTTCATATTGGTGTAGCTACTTCTAAGTCGCCAGTAGGGCCTTTTAAAGCAGAAAAAGAACCCATCAAAGGAAGTTATAGTATTGACCCTTGTGTTTTTAAAGATACGGATGGGAGTTTCTATATGTATTTTGGAGGTATTTGGGGCGGACAATTGCAACGTTACGACCACAACACGTATTTAGGAAAAACGGATAATCCGAAAAAAGGAGAAGCAGCTCGTTTACCACGAGTAGCAAAACTTTCAGCAGACATGAAGCAGTTTGCTGGTGAGGTAAAAGAAATCAAAATCTTGGACGAAAAGGGTAATTTATTCTTAGAAGATAACAACGATAAACGTTTTTTTGAGGCTTCTTGGGTACACAAATACAAAGGCAAATATTACTTTTCATACTCGACTGGCGATACGCACAACTTATGTTATGCTGTAGGCGATAGTCCAGCTGGACCGTTTACTTATAAAGGAATACTGTTAAATCCTGTGGATGGTTGGACAAATCACCACTCGATTGTGCAAGTGAAAGGTAAATGGTATTTATTTTATCATGATGTCCAACTTTCTGGAAAAACGCATTTGCGTAATGTGAAAGTAACCGAATTGCATTATAACCCAGATGGTACAATCCAAACGATAACGGCTTATAAATAAGCATTTTGACAAGGACTAACTTATTGAAACTCCCTTTTTACTAGATAAAACGCTGGTATGAAGGGAGTTTTTATTTTCTTCTACGAGCAAGTGATTGATGTCTATGGTTTGGTAAATACTCATGCCATTGTCTAACGAATATTTTTTGATGCTTAGCTTACCATTAATATCTATCGAGAAGTGATACCTGATTTTTGCCATTCCTTGTGGTTTTTTGGGTATTCGGTGTAGCGTTAAATTGAGCAGGTGTTTGTTTTGACTAGCTTTACTATTTTCCCCATAAAAAATACTAGAATAAGCTCGCTCTTGGTTGTCCTTGATAGTAACAACCGTTTCGGTTTTGCTGATAGGAATACTGCTTCCTTTTTTTACAATGATAAGGTATTTGTCGCCAATTAACCTAGAACCAATAGACGTGGTAAGCACTCGTTTCGAGGTCAGTTCTAGTCTGTTAGCCTCTTCTTGTAGCTTGACATTATGCGGAACGAGCTGGAAGGCTGTCTGTAACAAGGAAGTTCGTCCTGTTGCTTGAGCTTGATACATCATGTCGTTTGCTAAATATTCTCGGACATTTAAGTCATTATATTCATCCAGTTCAAAAATACTCAGCGGGCTTAGTCGATGAATGCGTTCCGCTTTGTGTTTCAACAATTCAAACTCGTCATAAAAATGTTGAATGCTTATAGGTTCATCTTGGATAACCAAAATGTTTTCGCTATTCTTCATTTCTGCATAATAAGTCCAATTGTAAGAGCCATTAATGAGCGTGTGATTGTCAATGATACAAAATTTATGGTGCATTGGATAGGCTTTCTTAGCAAAATATAGCTTTCCCCCTAGTTGAATAAAGACCTGAAAGTCTAATCCAGAAGCCCTATTATTCACGTAATCAAGGTGAATGAGTAGGGTTACTTCAACCCCCGATTGTACCTTTTCACAGAGTTTATCAAACAGTTCTTCATGCGTAAACCAATACATGGCTACTCGAATGCTGGTAGTCGCTTTTTCTAATTGAGAAAGAATTGCTTGTTTGATGTGTGAAAAATGAGAAGTAATCATGATGTGTTAGCGAGGTAAGTATCAATGGTGTTGTAAATCCCAAGCGAGTTATACAACACCATTTAGCAGCGT
>JALRIJ010000003.1 GCA_023255485.1 Flectobacillus sp. | reverse complement strand
GTTCGCTGCTGATTGTCAACGAGAAGGCATCAAACTTATATTACTTTATGCTCCTGAGTATTATGAAGTACAGCCTTTGTACAAAAACAAACAGGTATTTGTGGATTATTGGAAAGCAACTGCCCTTAAATACAAGGCTACTTTTTTAGATTATACCAACGATAGTCTTTGCTTTCAGCGGAGGTATTTTTATAATTCACAGCATTTGAATAAGCATGGTTCGGAACTATTTACGGCTAAGTTAGCTCATACAATGCAAGCGTTGTAAATGGATTGGTTGATAGGACACGAAATAAAAAAGCGTAGCCCAATAAAGGACTACGCTTAGACAAGTGGTTTGGTTTTATTTTACTTTAACAACCACATCAAATCGTTGATGTTGTCGTTTCCGCTGTATTGGCTTTTTAACGCTGTTGTTAAGTTCGTCCCGTTTGTTGTTAATTCAGACGAAGGGTACTGCCATCTTTTTGGCATTACACCTTGATTTCCTGTACCAACTCCTGTTAAGAATACTGGAACTCCTGTTCTACGCTGATTGAACCATGCTTCCATTCCTGAGTTTTGAGCAAAGGCAATGTAACGTTGAGTAATTATTTGGTTTATACCTGTTGCATTGTTTCCGGCAAATTTCACTAAGCTTCCTGATAAGTAAGTTGCTAGGGTAGTAGCGTCGGTAATACCATAGAACGCCATGTTTGTACTGATACCTTTTGTGTAATATGCGTTAGCGTCACCATTAGCCCAACCTCTTGCAATACCTTCTGCGATGTTAAAGCAAGTTTCTGAATAACCTAAAATCGCTACAGCTTCTCCTACATAATTTGAATAATAGCGTTTACGGTTTAAGAATGAATATTCTCCTTGTAATGCTTTTGTGGACATATCGGCCAAGTCTTCGCCAGAACTAGCTCCTACGTAAGCCTCATAATCAGTTGCCTTAAAACCAGCCTTTAACTTTGCTTCTGCTGGCTCTGCTACGACAAATACACGAGGATCTTTTCTTGCAACTAATAAGTCAATGTATGTTTTTGCCATATTCTCACGAGTTGCATTGTTCCCTAAATTATCAGGATTACGAGAATATTTATTTACAGCATTATGGATATATTGTAAATTATCATCCGCATTCTCTTGAACTGGGAATTTTGTTGGGTTAGCTAACACTTCCGCAAAACGTTCCTTTACTTTCAAATCAGCATCCGCTTCTTTAGCACTTAAACTCACTAATACACGTAATTTGTATGAGTTTACCACTTTCTGCCATTTACGAAGGTCATTTCCTAAGTAAATATCACCTGCCAAGGTTTTATTTCCTGCTGCGATTAAGGTTGTTAATTCACTATTTGATTCATCTAACCATTTCAAAACCTGTACATAAATTTCTTTCTGCGTATTGTATTTAGGAGCAGAATTACCCAAACCTAATAAGGCTTCATTAAGCGGTAAATCACCTACCTTTTTGGTCATATTCTCGAAGAAATACGCTCTCATAAATTTACCAAGAGCCGAGTAAGGGTTAACCGTTGCAGCACCTGCTTTTAGGGCTTCTTCTTCCATCTTGATAACGTTCTTCAAGGTAGCATAAGTTAGTCCTGTTGTTGTCCAGCTATATTCGTTAGTCGAATAGTAATTGTAATTCGAGCAATAAAACTGATTCCAACGTTGTTCTGCTCCCCAAGGGCTACCTGTAACGCTACCGTAGATATTATTTAAAACTCCGTTTAGTACCAACGAAGGTGGAGCAGACACGGCTCTGTTTGGGTCTTGTTCTAAAGAGTCAAATGGTTTTTCGCAACTGCTTAGAAACATGGTTGCTACCAAAAGTGCTGAAAAAATATGTTTTATATTCATTGTTGTTGTGACGAGTTAAAACGGATAAATCATATAAGGAGTAATGCAAAATGTTGAATTTTAAATTTTGGATTTAATTTATTGATAATGAGTTTATTAAATCCAAAATTCAACAGCCAAAATTTATAATCACTACTTCTTGATACTAGAATACTAAATTTAAGTTGATACCAAAACGACGAGTTGTTGGGGTTTGTAAGCCCGAACGACCGCCTGATGTGTATTGGTCTAAATCGATGTCTGTACGTTCTGCGAAATACAATAAGTTACGCCCTACTAAAGAAACGTTTGCCGATTGAATACCTAATTTTTTCGTTAATGAATGTGGTAAAGAATAACCAATCGTGATTTCACGTAACTTAGCGAAGGTACGGCTCATCATGTTTCCACCATCAAATCCATAAGTACGTGCTACATAATCTTGTAAGAATGTTTTAGTGGTGTTAGTTGCAAAAGTTAGTTCGCTAAAGTTGGTAATGTTTCCAAGTGCATCGTATTTCAATGCACCACCATTTGCAATGCTAACACCTTCGCCAATCCATGATTTTACGCCCAATACATCTTGTTCACGTGCAACACCCATATCTCCTTGTACTGTGTTGATGATACGACCACCTGCCCATGATTTTTGCTCAACATAATCAGAAATTACACCGCCTACACGACCGTCAAATTGGAAGCTGAAGTTCCAGTCTTTGTACGAAAATTTATTGTTGATACCCCATACCCAGTCAGGGTTCGTATTTCCTACAAATTGAGGGGTAGGGTTGATAATCGGACGACCACCTGCATCGTTGATGATTTTGCCATCCGCTGTGCGTGCATAAGTTCTAGTATAATAAGCGTCAATTCTATCACCAATTTGGATGAAACGAGCATCGCTACTGCTTCCTACAAAATAAGAAGAAGGTAATTGTGTGATACCAGGATAGATGTCTGTCAAGATTTCTTTGTATGTTGACCAGTTAGCCAAAACAGACCAGTTGAAACCACGTAAATCTTTGATTACTTGTCCTGTCAATGAAAGTTCAATACCTTTTTTCTGGGTTTTGATACCGTTTACCAAAGCTGATGAATAACCCGAAGTCGTTGATAATGGTAAACTAAAGATTCTTGGACCATCTTCACTGATAAAGTAAGCCGCATCAAATGTCAAACGATTTCTTAAGAAGCGAGCATCTAGCCCTATTTCCGTCTGAGAAGTACTATTTGGTTTAATATTTGGGTTGTTTATTGCGTTCGTATAATAAGCAGCCGTTTGATTATTATAGACTAATGATGTTCCATAAACTGCTGAGTTTTCGTAAGAAGGTCCTCCGTAAGATGAGTTATAATTCACTCCATAACCAACAGGGAATGCTGAGCCTGGGGTTGAACCAATCTTTTCTTGTGTAAGACCATCTTTTACGTTGGCATATGACCCACGAACTTTCAAGAAACTGATTGCGTCTGGTAAAGTTACATAGTCAGAAATTACGGTACTTACAGCAACTGATGGATAGAAGTAGGTATTGTTTCCTTTTGGTAAAGTAGAAAGTTTATCCATACGACCCGTTGTAGAAAGCGTCAAGAAGTTCTTGTACGTAAAGTCAGCAGAGTAATAAGCTGAATATACCTGCATGTCCGATAAGAAGTTAGAAACTTTTACAGGATTGGCAGAGTTAGCGAAGTTATAAACACCAGGAACGTTTAAGTAATCGGTACTCGTATAGTTCGAATTGTAGTTAAATACACGAATGTTACCACCTGCAACACCATTAACCACTAAGTCTGGAGTGATGTTTTTGTTTACTTTAATCAATAAGTCGGTATTGCTGTCGAATAGGTTTCTTCGGTCTTCACGGTAGTCGCCACGTCCTTCTTCTCTACCATACGTTGTCATTGAATAAGGTAACTTTTCATTTCTTAACATTCCCCATGTAGAAAACTGAGTACGGATAGTTGCATCAATACCAGTTGCAATTTTGTAACGTAATGATGTTTGACCAATGATGTCTGTCTTGTAGTGACCTCTCAACCATTCTTTAGCCATAAACCACGGGTTATTGTAACGAGTATATTCTGCATAGATTTGTTGAACACCTTCTTTACCTGGTTGCCAGTAGTTTTTCATTTGGTCAATATCCCAGTCAGCACCACCCCAAAGGATAATGTTATAAATCATTGAGTTAGGGCCATAGTTAACATCTGGATAGTTTGGCGTGTATTGTCTGTTCACTTGAACATCTCCTTCAAAACGTAGTCTGTCTGAGAAGTTGTACCCAGTAGTCATTTTCAACGTTGTGCTGTTTAATTCAGTATTAGGAACTAGTCCTTTTTGATAGTTATGCGATACTGAAAAACGCAAGTCATATTTTTCACCTACCGAAGAAATAGCGACGTTGTTAGTTGATAAAATACCTGTCTGAATAAATCTTCTTAAATTGTTTGCACCTCTAGCAATGAAAGGAGTTGGCTGACGATTACTAGTAAAAGATTTACCAGTTGGGAAAGTAGTCGTAAATGAAGCACCATCAACCACTGGGCTATCATACTGCGGGATTAGCTGTCCACTGAATTTTGGTCCCCAAACATCATAGTCTGCATCATTTAATCCAGTACCACGTCCGTTACCGAAAGCGTAAACACCGTGGTCACCAGGGCCATATAAATCTTGTACTTCTGGAATTGTCAAGAAGCTACTTTCCATCATTTGGCTCGTATTTACTTCTACTGAGAAACCTCTTTTGTCTTTTGTTCCTCTTTTTGTCGTAATTAAGATAGCTCCGTTTTTACCACGAGAACCGTATAAAGCCGATGCCGATGCACCTTTTAATACCGTATAAGTTTCAATATCGTCTGGACTGATGTTCCAAGTATCTGAGTTGATAGGAGCACCGTCGATAACGAATAATAAATCGGTATTACCACGAAGGATTAAGGCTGGACTTCCTAATAATTCAGAAGAAGCACCCACTGTTAAACCTGCAATCTTACCTACTAAACCATTGATAGGGTTTGGTTCACGTGCCTTGGTGATGGCAGTACCTTCCATACTTTGGATAGAAACCCCCGTAGTACGAACGTCTTTTTTGATACCCAAAGCCGTTGTTACTAAAACTTCTTCCAATTGACGAGTATCTTCTGTCAATGTTACGTTGACAACAGAGCGGTTATTTACAGGTACTTCCTGCGTTGTGAAACCTACGTAACGGAAAACTAGTACTGCTTTATCTTTAGGAGCAGTCAATTTGTAGCTACCATTTGCACCTGTTACAGTACCCTTACTTGTTCCTTTGATTAAAATGTTAACTCCCGCAAGACCTGTTCCGTTTTGTTCGGAAACCTGTCCCGTAATTACATTGTCCTGTGCCATTACCACATTTCCGAGCATCAGAAAAGTAATGAGCCAAAGGCATACATTAGTTGGTAAAAAGTTTAGTTTCATATTTGATTGAAGTTTGATTTATTTGAAGAACAAACTTACAATCCTAGATTAAGCCGTGTGTTAGTCTTGGATTAACATAGCGTTATAATCAGGGGGTCTAATATTATGTGTACCTACATCTATATTAAGGATTTTTTAATGTCCTTTTTTTTCTTGAAATAGTGAAAGTAAAAAATGGGATAAGCGACTAAAAATAGGA
This sequence comes from Flectobacillus sp., assembly GCA_023255485.1. Taxonomy (GTDB): domain Bacteria; phylum Bacteroidota; class Bacteroidia; order Cytophagales; family Spirosomataceae; genus JALRIJ01. The sequence continues at coordinate 29,506 of JALRIJ010000003.1, read as the reverse complement.
ATAAATAGTTTAAGTGTTTTTTCGAACGTATGAGGAGGAGGTGAGGAGCTGTGTAGATAGACCCGTTTTTGTGCCGTCGAAAAGTAGATAACGTATCAATAGGCTCATGTAATTTAAACAAAAAAGACTTCGCATTTGCGAAGTCTCTAGTTCTTATTTCTTCAATAAACAAGCCATGTAAAACCCATCATAGCCATCCTCAGCAGGAGAGGTACGATGTTCTTTTAACAATTCCCATTTATCAGGTTGTTCTGCTAATAAACGTTGTACGTGATTTTCACTTTCAGAAGGTAAAATACTACAAGTGGCAAAAACCATTTTTCCACCCTTTTTCAACATGGCAGAATACCGACTTAATATATCCCACTGCACAAGGCGGAGGTTGTCGATAAATTCAGGAGTAATTTTCCATTTAGCATCAGGATTACGACGCAACACACCCAAACCCGAACATGGAACATCCAATAACAAACGGTCTGCCGAATCTTGCAAACGCTTGATGGTTTTACCTTCAATCAATTTAGTTTCGATATTGGTGGCTCCAGCACGTTTGGCACGTTTTTGTAATTCTAATAATTTACGCTCTTCCACATCCATCGAAATGATACGTCCTTTGTTTTGCATCAAAGCCGCAAGATGTAAAGTTTTGCCTCCTGCACCAGCACAGGCATCAATTACACGCATGCCAGGTTGTACGTCCAAGAAAGGAGCAATTAATTGCGAGCCAGTATCCTGAACTTCAAAAAAACCTTCCTTGAAGAATTCCGTTTTGAATACATTCGGGCGACCTCTCAAGATAACCGCATCGGGGGCTTCGTTATTGATAGAACTCTCAATTTCTTCTTCCTCTAATAAGTCTTGTAAGTACAAACGATTCGTTTTAATCGTATTGGCACGAAGCACCACGGGAGCGGGCTCGTTCATCGCCATTAATTCCTTATCCCAAGCAGTACCCAATTCTTTTTCACACAATTCGTCCATCCAATCGGGAATCGACTCAATGATTTTTCTGGTTTGACGAGCTTCTTCATAACGCTCGTCCATTGCCTTTACGTCTAAACTTTCAAATTCAGTCCATTCTGGCAACGTTCTCAAAGAGGCTTCATAGCCTGCATGGCGTTCCTTTAATAAGAGCCAAGCTCCTAAACAATGATAAAAATGAGTACGTTCTAAGTCTTCAATAGCGGAAGGAGCATCAATCACAAACGTGAGTAATCTCCACCAGCGAACAATTTCGTAGGTGTTTTCAGCAATAAATCCACGATCTCTTGCACCCCATTTCTTATTTGATTTTAATATGTATTCAATAGCACGGTCTGCCTGACGTTTATTTACGAAAATTTCTTGGAGGGTCGTAACCACAGCGTCAGTCAAAGAGCGATGTAACTTCATTTGGAATGGTATTTTAGATATGTTCAACTCATAATAGTGCTTGCTCAATCGTCGAGCAAAGCAAAAGAATCGCAATTTCCGAAATTTTTGCCGAATCTTCGCCGAAAGACAAGAATAATCGTAAATTCCGAGCAACGATAAGTCAGAATAGCATTCTTGTGTGAAATAGATACTTTTGTTGACGATTTAGGTACGATACCTAAATATCCCAATCACTCAATTAACATTCATTTAGTTAACAAGTAATCGTTCAAAATTTAAAATTCATAATTTTGCATTCTTACTTAATAGCTATTAATCATTTTTAAAATGAAAAAACTAGTTGTAATCGTGGCTTGTTTCGTCACGTCGTTTTCGATGCAAGCTCAGAAACTAAACTCTTTAACTCCCAAAGAGCAAAAACAAGGCTGGAAATTGCTTTTTGATGGTAAAACCCTAAACGGCTGGAGAAATTTTAACAAGAAAGATTTAGGCACTGCATGGAAAGTATCGGACGATGCCATTATGTTGGATAATAGCGTCATGGACGGCTGGAATACCAAAGGCGGAGGAGAAATCACGACGGATGCCGTGTATGAAAACTTTGTATTTGTGTGTGATTGGAAAATTTCAGAGGGTGGAAACTCAGGAATTATTTTCAATGCTCAAGAAGACGATGCTCAAAAACATCCTTATTCTTGGAATACAGGTCCAGAATTTCAGGTATTGGATAACGACGGTCATCCAGATGGTAAAATTGATAAACACCGTGCAGGCAATTTGTACGATTTGATTAAGTATGCACCCGAAAACGTCAAACCAGTTGGCGAATGGAATCATGCCATGATTTCTCAAAAAAATGGACTCGTTAAATTGTATCTGAACGGTCGTATGGTGATTGAATACAACATTCATAGCGATGAATATAAAGCATTAGTGGCAAACAGCAAATTCAAAGGAATGGAAAACTGGGGTACATTCACCAAAGGGCATATTGTTTTTCAAGACCACGGTAACAAAGTATGGTTTAGAAACATCAAAATCAAACAGTTGTAAGGACTGGGTAAACGAGTTTTAACTCGTTTCAGAGGGTCAACGGGTTTTAACCCGTTTCAAGAACGTTCAAAGCCCTATTTACAGGTCTCAGAGACCTATAAATAAGGCTTTGAAAAAAAATAAAAACAAAATGAAAAATTATTTAATAGTTTTTCAAACGTGCAACAAAAACATATTGATTAGCGTTTTACTATCAAATGCTCTAATAAAAGTAAAAAAGCCTCGCAACATGCGGGGCTTTTTTTGTTGCTACATCGACTAATCAAATAAGCTTTTATACTTTAAGGCTTGCTTTTCGATTACATGCCATGAGAAATAGCTTAGGGGAAAAACAATCGCTAAGACAAGGAAAAAGTTAGTGAAAATTCCCAAGTTCGGTCCGTAATAAGCGATAATAAGTTGTTGCACAGGAAACGAATAGATATAAAATCCGTAAGAGAAGTCTCCATATTTGCCAAAGTTATTGAGTATGCCTTTCTTGAATCCTAAGTAAAAAACAATGTAAGGGATACATACGAGTGATACTGTCTTAATTTCAGCAGGCCCTATGAGTTCAAAACGACCAAGTCCTAGCCAAATAAAAAGTGCCAATGCGAATAAACCGATATGCAAAGGGATAACTTCTTGGTATAAGTAAAAGAGCATTCCCGCCCAGAAAAATAGTCCAAATTCCAGTAAAGCATTTAGCTTTAGGTGTAATACAGGAATAAGATAGTTTTCACAAAAGATAAATCGTTCGGTGTTTTGGAGAATAGCATAATAACACCCTAGTCCTACAACAAACAGTACTACTAACACTCCTCTTTTTTCCAACAATTTACCCATACTCAATACGAGTAATACAAGATACATCGTAAACTCATAAGCAATTGTCCATAGTGAACCGTTGATGTTTGTGAGCGGATTATGCTGAAAAACCCCTGGGAGTAAATCTTTATAATAGGGGTACATTTTAGCCATTTTAAGAAAACGAAATAAGTCTCTATTCTTAAAATACTCTGATAAAGGTAAGTCTGTTAAGATAGGCCCCACAAGAAAGGTAAGTAAAAAAAGAACCACCCAGAGCCCAGGAATAAGTCTGACTAGGCGTTTCCACAGATACGAATAATAATTTTTACTGTATAAGATACTTTGGCAAATCAAGTAGCCACTAATACTAAAAAATACAGAAACGCCACTTCCTCCTGTAATATATCCTCCAGAAATTCTTGCTAACATTTCTTCATGGTATCTTCCGACAAGTGGGAAAACATGGCCAAACGTTACCATCATTGCGGCAACAAGACGGATAAAATCAAAGTTATTTTCGAAACGGTTTAATTTTTGGTTCATAAATAAACAACAGGCAAGTGATTACCTCAAAGGAATGAGCAGTAGAATTGAACACACGACGTTGGTACCAGCAACTACGCAACGAAAGGCTTCGTATGTTGAAAGAAGCCTTTCGTTGAGCGATTAATTTCCTCCAAATAAATCGCTAGACAAATAGCGGTCGCCACGGTCGCAGATGATGCAGACAATAACGCCACTTTCTAATTCTTGAGCCAAACGCACGGCCGCAGAAGCAGCACCGCCACTACTCATTCCACCAAAAACCCCTTCTACACGGGCAAGGGTATTTGCCATCGCACGAGCTTCTTCTTCCGAAATATCCATGATTCTATCTACTCGGGCAGGGTCATAGATTTGGGGTAAATATTCCGTAGGCCAACGACGAATCCCTGGGATTTTTGCCCCTTCACTCGGTTGACAACCTACAATCTGGATAGCAGGATTTACCTCTTTAAGATATTTAGATGTACCCATAATTGTGCCCGTTGTGCCCATCGAACTCACAAAGTGCGTAACTTCTTGGTTGGTATCACGCCAAATTTCTGGGCCAGTCGAATGGTAATGAGCCATGTAGTTATCAGGATTCGCAAATTGATTTAACATCAAATAACCACCTTCTGCTACTCTAGCTTCTGCATAATCACGAGAACCTTCAATACCCACTTCCGAAGGAGTTAAGGTTACTTTTGCTCCAAAAGCTTCCATTGTCAAAACACGTTCACGAGTAGAGTTTTCGGGCATGACCAATTCGATGTCAATATCAAATAGACGGGCAATCATCGCCAAAGCAATGCCTGTATTTCCAGAAGTTGCTTCAATCAGTTTAATTCCTGGTGTAATCTCGCCTCTTTCCAAAGCACCTTTAATCATGCCATACGCAGCACGGTCTTTTACCGAACCGCCAGGGTTATTTCCCTCCAATTTTCCATAGATTTTTACCTTCGGATTCGGATTAATTTTATTTAACTCAACGAGGGGCGTATTGCCTACTAGATCTAATAATGTAGCCATTTTTCTTTTTATAAATGTTGCAAAGGCAAAAGCGTAGTGCCAGAAGCCGTTCGCTTTTTAAAATATTTTTACTTGTTCTTGATGGTAAATCTTCGTTTTAGGAGGAACGCTTTTGGTAAGCCAAACATTACCGCCGATGATGGAGTTTGCTCCTACGATGGTTTCTCCTCCTAAAATAGTTGCTCCAGAATAGATTACAACCGAATCTTCAATTGTAGGGTGACGTTTCATCGAAGCCATTTCTTTGCTAACCGATAATGCTCCTAGGGTAACTCCCTGATAAATTTTAACGTGTTTGCCAATGTGGGTTGTTTCTCCAATTACGATTCCTGTACCGTGGTCGATAAAGAAATATTCATCAATTTCAGCTCCAGGGTGAATATCAATACCTGTTTTGGAGTGAGCATATTCCGTTAAAATACGAGGCAAAAGAGGAACATTGAACTGCAATAAAGCATGAGCTAAGCGATAAAAAGTAATGGCATAAAAGCCGGGGTAGGCTCTAATGACCTCATATTCACTTTGGGCGGCGGGGTCACCCCAAAGAATTGCCTGTATATCGGTTAATAAAATTCGATAGATTTCGGGTAATCCTTGAATATAATTCGCAGCAATGACCTTGGCATCTTCCTCTAAGTGTTCTTGCATTGAGGTTAATAAGGTCGCTAATCGTTGTTCCAACAGATTAAAGGTTTCCTGTAACTCTTCCAAGCATCCACAATGTTTTTGCGTTTGTTCTGGGAACAACGTAAACATAATGTCCGAAAATAAGAGCTTCACCGCCGAAGTGGGAGGGAAGCTTTGGGGAGTGGAGTGCTTTTGGCACAGAGAAGTTAAAAAATCTGATGGTAACATAGAAATATGTAATAAAAATGAACGATATTACAGCACAAAATGATTAGCTGAATGGCTAGTAATAAACACGTTTGTTAAGTAATTGATTCGTACTAAATAACAAAATTACGGTAATAGTCCGAATATACTAGAGCAATTATCAAAAGCAAAAGTAGAGTGCTTGGGGTATCAGCCCTTTGCAACCGTTATTACCAAATAATCTTTTGTAAAAAAAAGAAAAAGCAAGGAGAAATTGTTATTTTTGAGCTACAATTATCCACAATATTGCGTACTTTACGTTTTAACAAGAAAAATTATAATTATGTCAAGTTTAGCTACTCAGAAAGGAGTTTTACATGGTGATGCAGTTCAAGAACTGTTTGAAATTGCGAAAAAACACCAATTTGCATTACCTGCGGTAAACGTTACAGGTACTGATACGGTTAATGGTGTATTAGAAGCTGCGAAAGCGGTAAACTCTCCAGTAATCATCCAATTCTCAAACGGTGGAGCTCAATTCTATGCAGGTAAATCATTACCAAATGGCAACCAAGAAGCTTCTATCGCTGGTGCAATTTCAGGAGCTCATCACGTTCACCAATTGGCAGAAGTATATGGTGTTCAAGTAATTTTACACACTGACCACTGTGCTAAGAAATTATTACCTTGGTTAGACGGTTTATTGGATGCAGGTGAGAAATTCTATGCAGAACACGGAAAGCCATTGTTCTCTTCTCACATGATTGACCTTTCGGAAGAGCCATTAGAAGAAAATATCGAAATCTGTGCTAAGTATCTTGAAAGAATGGCTAAAATGGGCATGACTTTAGAGATTGAATTAGGTGTAACAGGTGGAGAAGAAGACGGTGTTGATAACTCAGATGTTGATTCTTCTAAATTATATACTCAGCCTTCAGAAGTAGCTTATGCTTACGAAGAATTGAGCAAAGTATCTCACCGTTTTACGATTGCAGCTGCATTCGGTAACGTTCACGGTGTGTACAAACCAGGTAACGTGAAATTATCTCCAGTTATCTTACACAACTCTCAAGAATACATCAAAGAAAAATATTCATTAACTGCTGAGAAACCAATCAACTTCGTATTCCACGGTGGTTCTGGTTCTTCTCGTGAAGAAATCCGTGAAGCTCTTTCTTATGGTGCAATCAAAATGAACATTGATACAGATTTACAATGGGCATTCTGGGAAGGTATCTTAAACTTCTACAAAGAGAAAGAAGGATATTTACAAGGACAAATCGGTAACCCAACAGGGGAAGATGCTCCAAACAAGAAATTCTACGATCCACGTGTTTGGTTACGCAAAGGTGAAGAGACATTTGTCACTCGTTTGAAAGCAGCATTTGAAGATTTGAACGCAGCTAACGCAAATCAATACTTAGCATAAGATTGTATAACAATCATAAAAAAGCCTCTTAGATGTATTTCTGAGAGGCTTTTTTTATTACACCCCAAATTGCTTTAGGTGATGATCTAGATGCTTATATAAAAGATTATTCCATTCGATTGCTTTGAGTGTTCCTAGCGAATTTGATTTCATTCCTTCAAAGGATTCTTCTCCCATTTTTTCTACATTTTTAATGTAGTTGATTAATCTACTTTTTTCTCGTTCAAAGTCGTGTGTATCTGCCTTGACAAAACTAGGAGCAGTGGGAAGGTTCTGTTTGTAAGGAACGTCATTAACCATTCCTTTTTTGAAAAGTAACTGAACTAGTACACGCATTAAGAACGGAGGTCTGTCCGTATTTTCTCCGAATATTTGCTCATAAGGAACAGCACAGTGAGCCATCATTTGCCCCACGTTCATTTTTCCCCATTTCGCAGGAGTCGTGGCTGTTAAGTTGCTGATACGTTGTAAAAAAGAAGCCGTAGTAGATGCCTCAAAGATAGAAGGGTATGCCATATTTTCAGTGGTTTGTTTAGTGAGATAATCCGTTTTCTATATAAAGATATTTATTTTGGATAACTATCCCAAATCTGAAATGGCTTAACTAAGTATTTAATTTATTGATAATAAAATAGTTATAAGTAATAATTTAAAATTATGAATTTAATAATCTTGCTATTAGTCTTTGACAAGAAAATAAATATCAACTACTTTTGTACAAGTACGTAGGACTATTGGAAGAAGTTGAGGTAAAACAAAAGAGGCACAGATTGTATAATCTATGCCTCTTTTATATTGTTGGTAATTATTGCTTATAACAAAGCCTCAGCTAAAACTAATACTTTATTATTGGCAACCTCAACTACACCACCGTCAATTACAAATGCTTGCTTATCAGCTAGCAAAGTGCCTTTTCCTAAAGTAGAAACGATAGGAGCGTGGTCTTTCAAAATTTGAAAAGAACCATTTGTACCTGGAAGAGTAACAACTTCTACTTCACCAGAGAACACTTTTTGGTCGGGAGTAATGATATCTAAAGTCATTTTTTCAAAGTTTATGAGTTTGTGAGTGTTGAAGTTTATGAGTTCAATAGCTATGCAACCTTAAACTCATAAACTCATCTACTCTTAAACTTTATTTTGCTGCTTCCGCCATTAATTTTTCACCTTTAGCTTGTGCATCTTCGATAGTACCTACTAAGTTGAATGCTGCTTCAGGAAGGTGATCGTATTCACCGTCAATAATTGCGTTAAAGCCTTTGATTGTATCGTTGATGTCAACTAATACCCCTTTCAAACCTGTAAACTGTTCAGCTACGAAGAATGGTTGAGATAAGAAACGTTGAACACGTCTAGCACGAGATACGACTAATTTATCTTCTTCAGATAACTCGTCCATACCAAGGATAGCGATAATATCTTGTAATTCTTTATAACGTTGTAAGATTTCCTTCACACGTTGAGCGGTATCGTAGTGTTTGTCACCTAATACTTCAGCAGAAAGGATACGTGAAGATGAATCTAATGGATCCACCGCAGGATAGATACCTAATTCGGCAATCTTACGAGATAATACCGTAGTAGCATCTAAGTGAGTAAAGGTTGTTGCAGGAGCAGGGTCAGTTAAGTCATCGGCAGGTACATAAACAGCTTGTACCGATGTGATTGAACCACGTTTTGTTGAAGCAATACGTTCTTGCATCGCACCCATTTCCGTAGCAAGCGTTGGTTGGTAACCTACCGCTGAAGGCATACGACCTAAAAGGGCTGATACCTCAGAACCTGCTTGTGTAAAACGGAAGATGTTGTCGATAAAGAATAGGATATCACGTCCGTTTCCTTCGCCATCACCATCACGGAAATACTCAGCAATTGTTAAACCTGAAAGGGCTACTCTTGCACGAGCTCCAGGAGGTTCGTTCATTTGACCGAAGATAAAGGTTGCTTGAGATTCTTTCAATGCTTCTTCATCTACTTTGCTCAAGTCCCAACCACCTTCTTCCATTGAGTGCTTGAATTCTTCACCGTATTTCACGATACCTGATTCAATCATCTCACGAAGTAAGTCGTTACCTTCACGTGTACGCTCACCAACACCTGCAAATACCGAAAGACCTTCGTAAGCCTTTGCAATGTTGTTGATAAGCTCTTGGATTAATACTGTTTTACCAACACCAGCACCACCAAATAAACCAATTTTACCACCTTTTACATAAGGAGCTAATAAGTCAATTACCTTGATACCTGTGAAAAGTACTTCAGTTGAAGTTGCTAACTGATCGAATTTCGGAGCAAGACGGTGAATTGGTAAAAAAGTATCCGACTTTGGTTGAGGAATACCATCAATTGCATCACCTACTACGTTGAAAAGACGACCTTTGATAGATTCGCCCGTTGGCATTGTGATAGGTTGACCTAAGTCATACACGTCTTGACCTCTTTGAAGTCCTTCAGTACCTTCCATCGCAATTGTACGAACTCTGTCTTCTCCTAAGTGTTGTTGTACTTCAAGAATAACTTTAGTGCCATTGGCTTTTTTAACTTCCAAGGCATTCAAAATTGCAGGGAGATGAGAGTCTAAACCCTCGAAGCTCACGTCCACAACCGGTCCAATTACTTGTGTAACTTTTCCTGTATTGACTGCATTTGCCATTTGTATTGTGATTTTGTTATCTGATTGTCAAGTGTTTGGGACTGAAAAAATGATAAGCCCCAGCATTTGACTGCAAAATTACTCTGTAAATCTCAGAATACCAATATTCTATTTTGTATTTTTACCAGTTTTTTGCTTAAAAAGTATAGGATTCGTTGAATGTTATTTAGTTTTAAGCTTTCCTTGGTACTCTAATAAAGCAATATTTTTGAAGTATTTTCCTTTTCCTATATCAAATAAGAACTTAAATCGTTATGGAATCGGTAATTTCGCCTTTGGTGAATTGGAAATGAACGTCTTATTTCTTTTCCAAATGTCATCAATTGCTTTTACGGATCGCTCATCATTTCTCAAGTCATTTCTTGAAATATTAATAAATTAATTATGGAGTCACTTTCATTTTGGACGAATTGGACAAAATCAAACAAAATACAACTTCTTGTCGCCTTTATTCAATTAGTGCTTGCCGTCGGAGTTTTTGGTTTTTATTATTACCACGACTTGCTGAATGTCATAGACTGGAAAGTACTTTCTGAACAAGGGGAGGTGAGTGCCTTGTTAGAACAATTCAAGGCGACAGGTGAGGTGTTGAGTATCCCAATCAAAAGCTACTTGGTTACAGGACAGTTTCTTGCAACGATTATGAGTCCTAACATCACCGCTTCATGGATTTTCGTATTGGGTTTTGCGTGGTCTTTTTCTTTATTTTTGGCAAGTATTACGGTGTTACCTCGCTTTTGGTACTTGTTAGCAATGGCCTTTGTAGTAGAGATTTTAGTCTTGTTTCATTGGGATTTATTACTCAATATTTCAGGGAGTTACCTCTCTCTATTCATCATCTTTTTGTTAGGTGGACTTAGCTATTTTTATCATGCGTTCAAGCCAGATATTACATTCTCTGTACGTTTTATTTCATTTTTGGTGCTTACCTTTTCCATTGGATTTGGGGTTTCTCATTACTCTCCAATGCCCACTCCAGTAATGCACTTTGCGGCTTATTTAGTTGGAATTGGGCTGCTTCTTACGTGTTGCTTTATTTTTTACGTTTCCTTTGAAGTCTTACGAGGCTTTTTATTTATCACCACAACCGCTCAAAGCCCAAAGTCGTTATTAAACTTTTCCGTGATAAGTCTTTTCTATTCACTCAACCTGCTAGTGCTTTATTGGTATAAAAATGGAACAACCGATTGGGACATTCTATACATCAATCCTTTCTTTTTACTGATCTGTTCTACCTTTTTAGGAATTTGGGGAATTGTTCAACGGGGGAAAAGTTTGGGAGCAAGCTTTCGTCTTGAAAATGGAGGTGTTTTTAGCTATATTAGTTTAGCAACTATTTCCATATTGACCTGTGCGTATGCCTTCGCTACAGCCAATGACCCTTTAGTTGAAGTACTGGAAGATGCCGTCATTTATACGCACTTAGTGATGGGTATCTTGTTTTTACTGTATGCCATTTTCAACTTTTTGCCTTTGTTCAAACAGGGTTTAAATGTATATCAGGTCGTTTTTAAGCCCATGAGTTTACCGCTCTCTGCAATTCGTATTGCAGGGATTTTAGCAGTTGTTGCTCTGTTATCCTTAAAGGAGTTTTTTACCATAAATCAAGCAAAAGCCGCTTACTATAACGCATTAGGGGATTTTTATACCAGTGCAAAAGATTATCAATATGCAGAAATTCAGTATAAAATTGCAGCTACGTTTGAGGGCAGAAATCACAAAACGAATTATGCACTAGCGAGTTTAGCTATTTTACAACACGATAATGAGACTGCCGCTTTGTACTTTAAAAAAGCCTTAGCTAAAAATCCATCTCCCTTTGCTTATGAAGGATTAGCTCGCTCTTTTTACGATGGAGAACGCTTTTTTGATGCCCTGTTTACGCTAAAAGAAGGAGTAAAGCGTTTTCCACAAAGTGGCGAGTTACAAAATAATTTAGCTTACCTCTATGATAAAAGCCATGTGTTAGACTCAGCACTAATTTTCTATGATTTAGCTGCTGACAATGCTAACGATAAGGCTGTTCCAGAAGCGAATGTATTAGCTTTTTGGGCGAAAAATGGAAAAGAAAAAACTATCAAGGAGTTAATTCAAGAAGAAAAGACATTGGCTGACGATGCCTATCAGGCTAACTTACTTGCCTTGAAACTTAAAGGTGGAGTTGCTCCAACCATACCAACATATAAGACAGACTTGAGCGATTCCATTCTGAATGTCCCTAACTTTTCTTTCTTATATAATCAGGCGATGTTTGTGAAAAACCAAGGTGAGCAAGTGGATTTTAGAGCCTTAGCTAATCGTGCAGAAAACGACCAATATGCCGAAGACTTGGAATTTGCTCATGCTATTCAACAATATTATAAAGGGGACAAACAGTTAACCTTTGAACAGCTACAGGCTTGGGCAACGGGCGACACAACGGCAAAGAAAAATAAGTATTATGGAATGCTCTTGAATACGTTAATTAAAAAAGAATCCCTTAGTTATTTGGCGATTGATAAGTTGAGTACAGAGGATGCTCTGACAAAAGCCGTTGAACAAGCTCCTTTAGATGCAAGTTTGTTGTCGAAAATTTGTACTGTTTTTAATCAACATAAACATCCTGAAAAGGCTTACCAGTATATTGCAAATGCTTTGAAGTGGCGTAAAGATAGTCCCGAATTATACCATATATATATCCTTCAAGCTTTAGAGGTTGGTATGAAAGAATATGCGAGTGATGCATTACTCCTTTTACAAAAATTATCGCTTACCGATTATCAGCGTTTTTTACCTCAATACCAAGCCAAATTAGCTCTCATCGAAAAACAACAACAGGGATTTCACTAATGGCTTATCTTTGAATGTGTACTAATAATAATTAAGTTTTGCTGATCATGAAAGCCCTCGTTTTTGACGGAGGCTTTCATTTATTTAGTGTTAGCTTTAAGAAGATTAATACATTGAGTCTAAAATTCACATAGAACAAGCTGTTACGTACTATTATGCAAATCATAGAAACTACCAATATTTCAAAGCGGTATATTATGGGCGAAGAAGTTATTGACGCTCTAAAATCAGTAACAATTTCGGTGAATAAAGGCGAATACGTTGCTTTTATGGGGCCTTCGGGGTCAGGAAAATCAACGTTAATGAATATAATTGGCTGTTTAGATACACCTACTACAGGTAAGTATGTATTAAATGGACAGGATGTAAGTCAAATGACTGAGAACGAATTGGCGACTGTTCGTAATAAGGAAATTGGTTTTGTGTTTCAGACCTTCAATTTATTGCCTAGACAAACTTCGCTCGAAAATGTCGCATTACCACTCATTTATGCAGGGTATTCGAAAGCTGACCGAACAGAGTTGGCAATGGCTGCATTGAAGGGGGTAGGGCTTGAAAACAGAGCAGGGCATAGACCTAATGAATTATCGGGAGGGCAACGTCAGCGGGTTGCTGTGGCGAGAGCCTTGGTGAACAGTCCATCCATTCTATTAGCCGATGAACCAACAGGGAATTTAGATTCAAAGACTTCGTATGAGATTATGGACTTGTTTGAGCAACTATATTCCAAAGGTAATACCATTGTGATGGTAACACATGAAGACGATATAGCTCAGTATGCCCATCGAATTGTCAGAATGCGTGATGGATTAGTAGAAAGTGACCTTATAAATCCGAATGTGAGAAGAGCAAAGCTAGAAATGGGGCTGGATTAAGCGTCAATAATGCTGTTTAATTAAGTGCTAATCGTAAATAGTTAATTTATTTACAAAAAAATAAAAAATAATTAATTACTCGTAAATACCTAAAGAGTAGCTTGTTAGATTCATTATTTTTATATATATTAGAGGTTCTGAAAAATATTTTCAGTTTTTTTGCCGCCTCGATTAGGATGGTAAAAAAAAATCTCGTACTTTTGTATCACAATAAGATCGCAGGATGGAGCAGTAGGTAGCTCGTTGGGCTCATAACCCAAAGGTCACAGGTTCGAGTCCTGTTCCTGCTACTAATTAAAAGACGAGTCATTAGACTCGTCTTTTTGCATTTCCCTAAATTCAGTAAGTGGGTGACAGTCTTACTCCTCTGATTTAGGTCTTTTCTTAAAAAGTGAATGATAGTACTCATTGAGCAGCAAATTTGAGGCTATGGATAAATACCTTATTCACTTATAGTCTCAATTAACGCCGCTCTCATTATTCAATGGAACAAATAAATCATAAAGCAGGATTCGTCAGTATTGTCGGGAAACCGAATGTGGGCAAATCTACCTTGATGAACGTCTTAGTGGGCGAACGTCTCTCTATCATTACATCAAAAGCTCAAACAACTCGCCATCGTATTATGGGGATTTTGAATGGGCAACATAACGGAACAGATTTTCAATTAGTCTATTCTGATACACCTGGGATTATTTTGCCCAAATATGAATTACACAAATCTATGATGACTTTCGTGCATAGTTCTTTGGAAGATGCCGATGTAATCTTGTTTGTAACCGATATTTTTGAACAGTACGACGAAGATGATGTGATTAATAAATTGGCACGCATTGACCACGTTCCAGTACTTTTGTTAATCAATAAAATAGATTTAGCGACTCCTGAGCAAATTGAAGAAAAGATTGCTCATTGGCGTGAACGTTTTCCGACTCAGGCAATCATTCCTATTTCTGCCTTGAAACAGGAAAACGTAGGTAAGATTTTTGATTCTGTTATTGAAGCATTACCAATTCACCCGCCTTATTTCGATAAGGAAGAATTGACCGATAAACCAGAACGATTCTTTGCTTCTGAAATTATTCGTGAAAAAATCTTCTTAAATTATAAGAAAGAAGTTCCTTATTCGTGCGAAGTTGTGATTACTTCGTTCAAAGAAGAAGATAAAATTATCCGAATTGCTTCTGAAATTTATGTTGAAAGAGTTACTCAACGGGCTATCTTAATTGGTCATAAAGGCGAATCTATCAAAAAAGTAGGAACAGAAGCTCGTGAAGCAATGGAGAAGTTTTTTGGTAAAAAAGTATTCTTAGAACAGTTTATCAAAGTTGAACCAGATTGGAGACAAAAAGCCCAAAAGTTAAAATCATTTGGTTATAGTCAGGATTAAGTGAATTCGTAACTTTAGTATCTATATATAAAGAAAGCACCTAGATTTATTCTAGTCACTCTCTTACACTACACCCCCTTAAAAGTATATTTTTATCAACGTAGAGGTGCTTGGATACTGAAATTGTCGTGGAGGATAATGTGAGTAAGTATTCAGGAAACAGCTCAAAACAAGTACAAAATGTCAAACATTGTTGCAATCGTTGGTCGCCCAAACGTGGGTAAATCAACATTTTTCAATCGTCTTATCGAGCAAAAGAAGGCGATTATGGACAACGTTTCTGGAGTTACTCGTGACCGTCACTACGGTTATGCAGAGTGGACAGGAAAGTTTTTTACCGTAATTGATACGGGTGGTTACGTTCACGGTTCTGAAGATACCTTTGAAGGAGCAATTCGTGAACAAGTAGAAATGGCAATTGAAGAAGCTGCCGTTTGTTTGTTTGTAGTGGATTGTTCAACAGGGATTACCGATTTGGACAAGGAATTTGCACAAGTACTTCGTCGCTCTAAAAAGCCTGTGTATATCGTGGCTAATAAGGCAGATACGTACGAAAAAGGACTTGCTGCGGTAGAGTTTTATGAGTTAGGTATGGGCGAACCGTATCCGATTGCAGCAGAAAGTGGCTCGGGTACTGGTGATTTATTAGATGCTGTAGTAAGTCATTTCCCAGAAGAAGGAATTGAAAATCCAAATGCGGAGATTCCTAAAATTGCGATTCTTGGAAAACCAAACGTAGGAAAGTCTTCATTCTTGAATGCACTATTAGGCAAAGATAGAAGTATTGTAACAGATATCGCAGGTACAACCCGTGATGCAATTGATAATCATTACACCCTATTTGGTAAAGATTTTATCATTACAGATACTGCGGGGATTAGACGTAAAGCAAAAATTGACGATAACATCGAATACTACTCGATTTTACGTTCAATTAAAGCAATGGAAGAGTGTGATGTCGCTGTAGTTATCATTGATGCAACAACGATTGACATTCAGACTGGTTTGCAGGCACAAGACATGAACATTATTTCGATGGCGGATAGAGCTAAGAAAGGGATGGTAATCATGGTTAATAAATGGGATTTGGTAGAAAAAGATGCAATGACCTCGAAGCGTATTGAAGATGCGATTCGTTCGAGAATGGCACCTTTAAATTATATGCCAATTATCTTTACTTCGGTGTTGGAAAAACAACGTATTTTCCAAGCAGTTGAAAAGGTATTGGAAGTGTATGAGAATAAGACTAGAAAAATTGCTACGTCTAAGTTGAATGATGTGATGTTGAAGGTTATCGACAATTATCCACCACCAGCTTGGAAAGGTAAGCACATTAAAATTAAATACATTACTCAATTGCCTACACGTGCTCCATCGTTTGTATTGTTCTGTAATTTACCACAGTACATCCGTGAAAGTTACCAACGTTATTTAGAGAACCAAATGCGTGAACACTTTGACTTCAATGGCGTACCGATTCAATTGTTTTTCCGTAAAAAATAAGATACCAATGCAACTGATTTTAGCAACTTCTTGGCTCGCTTTACTCACTCTTCGGAACTGAGGATGGCTTCTTGTGCTAAATGACTTTACGCTAGTAAGAGACCTTTCTCCTGTGAGAAGGGTCTTTTTTGTTTTAAAACCTAATGCTTAATCAAATGAAATCAAAATTTTTAGTTGGAGCTATCTTGGTCTTTCTTGGTGCTGTATTTTTTGCAGGAAAAGCTATTTTAGTACGGTATAATTTTATCCATTATCATGCCGATGCCGTTTCCTTACTGGCATTGCGGATGTTATTTTCTGCACCTTTTTATCTCGTAATTCTATTTTTTCAAAATAGAAAACAGGAAGATGTTCCCAAGCTAAGTAGGAAGGAATGGATTTGGATGTTACTGATTGGTTTAGTGGGTTATTACTTGGCTTCCATTTTTGATTTCTGGGGTTTGAGCTATGTCACCGCTGCCATCGAACGAATTGTGCTGTTTATTTATCCGACGATTGTGGTAATTTTATCAGGTATTTTCTTAAATAAGAAGATTCAAAAAATACAATATGTCGCATTGGTCGTTACTTATATCGGAGTGTTCATTGCGTTTATTCCAGATTTACAGATTGGGATGCAAAAGAACGTAATCATTGGTGCATCATTGGTTTTTTTGAGTGCCTTTACTTATGCCTTGTATTTGATGGGAAGTGGGGAGATGATTCCAAGAGTAGGGCCACAGCGTTTTACGTGTTATGCCATGTTGATTTCAACGGGGATGGTCGTAATCCATTATTGGGTCAGTGTGGGACATGGATTGTTTAGTTTACCAATGGAAGTTTACGGCTTATCTATCGTAATGGCCATTTTTACAACGGTGATTCCTTCGTTTATGATTTCAGAAGGTATTCGGCGAATAGGTTCTTCTAATGCCTCTATTATTGGTAGCATTGGTCCTGTCGCTACCATTGTAATGGCTTCTTCTTTCTTAGGAGAAGAAATTAATGTATGGCAAGTCGTTGGGACATTAATCGTACTCGGCGGGGTATTAATGATTTCTTGGAAAGGGAAAAAATAGGAGAGTAGATACAAAAAGAGGGTTGCTTTTACGAAAGCAACCCTCTTTTTGTATCTCTGAATATTCTTTATTTATTCGTGATGATTCTTTTCGTGATATCGAATCCATCTGCTTTACAACGTAATAAGTAAGTTCCTATTGGTTGGTTAGTTAAATCAACAGGAGTCTTTGTTGTAAGACTTGTGTACGTTTTAGACCAAATGATTCTGCCGAATAAATCATAAATTGAAATTTCAACATTCTTCAAGTTATCTAACGCTTCTACTGTAAATGCTCCATTTCCTGGATTTGGATAGATGGATAATCCTCTAAAATCAGGGTCTTCTTTAAATGTAAAAGGACCAACATAATTAGAGTAACATACAAGCTGATTTGTTGGAGCAGGCACTGTGTAAACAATTTGTCTTCTCGCAATGTAGTCGCCATATTTAGAAACTTTTACACTAGCTGTTGTAACTGCAACATTATTCGCATCAGTTACAATAGCACCGCTATATTTCCACTCATAGTTTCCTCCATCAGGGAAGTTTACCGCTTTTAAAGCAAACGTACCATCTTTAGCAATCGTAGCACCTGATGCTACTACATCTGGGTTTTCTTTCACTAATACTGTCAATACTGCTGACTTTAACGAAACACAAGCATTACCATCGGTATATTTTTGAGTAGCAATCGCAGTATAATCTCCCGATTTTTTAACCGCACTTAATGCTTTTCCAACAGTACCATCACTCCATGTTACTTCGTAATTGCTAGTAGCAAGCATGTTAACACCGTTTACTTTCGTGTAATCTGTGTTATCTCTTGAACAGAAAATAGCAATTGATTTTCCTCCAAACTCAGCACCATCAAACGTAACGGTCGGAGCTGCTGGTAATGGTAATACGGTAATTGTTACAACATCTGACGTTGGTGATACACAACCACGAGGGTCTATCACCACTACGCTGTATTTGTCAGAAGTTTTAGCTGTAATCGCTTTAGAGGATTCTGTAGTACTCCATCTGAAACGAGTTAACTCTCCATTTGTCAAGTCAGATGCCTCTAATGTTGCTGTTTTATCCGCACAGAAAGTTGTTTTTCCGTCTCCTTTTACTGTAATAGTTGGTTTTGCAGGAAGAGCATAAACGGTTACGGTTACTGCATCTGATTTAGGAGATACACATCCGTTTACGTCTTTCACTGTTAAAGAGAACACGCCACTTTTCGTTACATCAATGCTACGAGTCGTACTTAAATTACTCCATGTGTAAGTAAGCTCAGGGGTAGAAGTCAATGTTACAGAGAAACCATCACAGAATGAAGTTGCACCACTAGCCGTAATAACAGGCTTTACTGGTAAAGCATTTACTTTAATAGTTGTTGCGGCAGATTTATCCGAAACACAACCATTGATGTCAATTGTTTGTACGGTATAAGTAGCTACTTTGTTGATTCCTGTGATTGTACGATTGGTACTTCCATCGCTCCATAAATATTTTAAGCCAGTACTTGACGTTAAGCTTAGCGTATCTCCTTGGCAAATCGTTGCATTTGCTTTAGATGAAGTGATTGTTGGCGTTACTGGTCTTGTATAAACGGTAATTGAAACAGTGTCTGATGTTGGGGAAATACAGCCATCTTTACTATAAGTCTGAACTGCATATTTTCCTACTGCTTTAATTCCTGCAATAAAGCCTGTTGTTGCTCCAGTGTTCCATTTGTAAGCTGCCGCAGTTGTCGCTGTTAGCGTTAATGTATCTCCTTGGCAAATCGCAGCTCCTTTTTTAGAAGAAGTAATGATTGGTTTTGGAGATGCCTCTAAGGCTCTTACTTTATAAATATCTGAAATAGGCGAAACACAAGTTTGTCCTTCTTGCTCTAAGTAAGTTTGAACTTGAACGTTTGCTGTTTTATTGATAAACTTTACAGCACTGTATTTAATGGTATCTTGTTTTGTTCCATTGATGAACCATCTGTATTTCTGCGAAAACTTAGAACTGTCGGCTTTTAGTGAAGTTGATTTATCGCCACAGAAAGTAGAATCACCTGTAATTTTAGGTTTTGATGGATTCGTTAAAAAGTTAGCATATACAGTATTAACTGATTGGCGTTTAGCCCAAGGACATTCTGGTGTATAGACGGTTAAATTGTATGCTCCATTTCTTCCTGTTGTAATGCTTGATATCCCTGTACCACCTTGGTCGATGATATGGTTAACAGCTCCAGTCCCTGCGGTATTAAACCATTCATAGATATAACTACTATTGGTTTCACTTGATTTTAGTGTCATCGACTGTCCTTCACACTTAACAGCATATCTTAAGTCACCCTCAATCGTGATGGTTGGGGCAGTAGGAACACCTTTAACATATTTAGCTACTACTCGGTTTGACTTCAAGCTTTCGCCGGCATTGTCTGTACAAGTAGCATAAACTTCTTTATCCGCAGTGATTGTAATGTAAAATGGATTTACCCCTTCCTTTAAGAAAACGTCATTAGAATCGTACCATTTCATATTGCCACCAATACAACCAGTAGCTTTAAGCTCGATGATTGCACTAGGGTCATTGGGATTTTGATAACCACACGAAACGGGTTTCATATCCACAATTTGAGGTGGACCAGGCACAGCAGCCACGCTTGATTTTCCCGGTGCTTTACCTTCATTGTTAGATGAAGTAGTTGCCCATGTAACTAGCGATGAAGCTAAGAACAACAAAGCAAAAAAAGATTTCTGAGTAATGGTGCTCATAGGGTATATGATTAGAGAAAAAGTTTAGGTTAAGATCAAAATCCGAACACATGAAATAATTCCTTAACTAAAAAAGTACCTACTCAACAGCCATAATTTTACGGCATTAGGGTTTTTAGTCAGGTAAATTTAATCTAAGAAAAGCGATTAACCATAGAAAACTTTTTAAACTTTTTAAATGAATTATAAAAAAGTCAATATTGATTGTTTTTGTAGAGAAGCGGAGTCTTAATTAGTGAGTTATTATAGAATTGTTTGTAACTTTCATGCCGAAGATGAGGTTATCATTTTGTTAGACTACTATTGTAGTGGTATCGAAGTGTATATTTTAAAGAATTTTAGATGGAGAGTCAAAATAAATTATTTCCTGTTTTTTTAAAGTTAGAGGTTTTAAACTTGCTCATTGTCGGAGGGGGAAATGTGGGTCTGGAAAAGTTATCAGCTGTGTTAAACAACAGTCCTGAAGCCAAAGTGACAGTCGTTGCGGGGATGTTTCTTCCTGAATTACTGGAGTTTGTCAAAGATTATCCTCAGGTGGTGCTTTGCCATAGAAATTTTGAATGGGATGATTTAGATGGCAGAGATGTGGTTATCTTGGCAACGGATAATCCTAACTTGCATGCAAGTATCAAAGAAGCTGCCGCAGCACGCCATCTCCTTTGTAATGTGGCAGATACCCCCCATTTGTGCGACTTTTACTTGGGTTCTATTGTCCAAAAGGGAGACTTGAAAATAGCTATTTCTACCAATGGGAAGTCGCCTACCATGGCAAAACGGATGAGGGAGTTTTTAGATGATATTATCCCAGAAAACGTCCAAACATTGTTAGAAAATTTACGAGAAATTAGAAAATCGATTAAAGGCGATTTCCAAGAAAAAATAAGGGTACTTAATGAGGTTACAGCGTCAATGGTTTCAAAAAAATAAACTCTTGGTCTTCGGACTAGTGAGTCTTTTGAGTAGTTGCTGGGCTTGTGAACATACGAAAAAGGAGCGGGTGGTGACTTCTGCATTTTATTATTGGAAGACTGATTTTTCACTTTCTAGTAAAGAAGAAAAAATACTATCGGATAATAAAATTTCGACTTTATATGTCAAATTTTTTGACGTAGATTGGGACGTACGTGCGAAGAAGCCTGTCGCAAAAGCTCTTACTACGAGTAAATCTCCTTTGCCTAAGGGAATTCGGGTTGTCCCTGTTGTATATATTACGAATAGAACGTTGTTACAACTGAATAAATCACAGGTAGGTCAATTAGCTGAACGTATAGTGGATAAAGTACAAGACTTATCGGATAATGTTTGGAAAACTTCTTCAAGGACACTGCCAGAAATTCAAATTGATTGCGATTGGACGAATAAAACTCGACGTAATTATTTTTTGTTACTCACTACTTTAAAACAAAAAATACCTGCTTTGTCTGCAACAATCCGCTTACATCAAATTAAATATCGAAGTATAACAGGCGTGCCTCCCGTAGATAGGGGTATGCTAATGAGCTATAATATGTCTGATTGGCAGGAACTTAACCGCTTAAATTCGATTTATGAACCTGCTACTTTAGATAAATATATTGACGAGTTGGAAGACTATCCGTTATCCCTCGATTTGGTTATGCCAGCTTTTCATTGGGGAATCGTGTATCGTAATAATCACTTCCTGTATTTTATTAATAACCTGACCGAGAAAGTATTACTGTCTAAAAAACTACCGTTTGATATACAAACTGCACATCAATTTGTCCTTCAACAAGATACCGTTGCTTTGGGGCTGGCCCTGAGAAAAGGCGATGTCATTAAGGTAGAAGAAGTACCATTCGATAATCTTTTGAAAGGTTCTTCTTTATTGTGTAAGAAAATCTCAAATCAAAAACTTACATTTGCCTTGTATCATCTCGATGAATCCAGTTTATCTAGTTACTCTTATGAACAAATTTCACAATTATTTCAGAATGTCAAGTAGATCAGCAAAGTTATTGATAATTTTTGCCTTGTTAGCTTGTGGCCCAGGAATGGCTGATTATGACGAATTCCTTAGCTTTTTTATGCCAGAAAGTAGTCACATTCAGGTAGGAGATAAGCGTTATCACTTATCAAATAGTTTTTTCTATGATGAAGATAACTACGATGATACTTTGGATATTGGAGATTTAGAAAACGAAAAAGCATGGGTTGCTTATTGTAAGAATAAGCTTACTGAAAAAGAAGTAGCAAAGTCGCTGTATGGAAAAGGGACGGCTTTGGAGCAATACCTCAAAAAAACGAATAATCAGGAGGCATTGACTTATTTAGCGTATGTGAAAGAACTGGATGGCACGAGTACCACTAGCGAAGACTACCTCGCAGAAAGTACGGTTGATACCCTTGCTTTAGAACAATTGGCTACTAAACCCTTGGCGATTTTGACCTCAGTAAAAGACCCTTTTATTCGTGAACGCTATGCTTTTCAAGCAGTAAAGGCCGCAGGAATGCAGGGTAAGTTAGACGAGGTGATTCGTATATACAAAACGAAGGTGCTTCCTTTAGCCAAGAAAACCTATATCTCAGATTGGGCTTTGTCGAGAAAAGCAGGAGCGGAGTTGGTGTTAGGAGATTCTGTTCAAGCATTTTATGACTTTGCCCAGGTTTTTGACCGTTGCCCTTCTCGTAGAAGAGAGGCTGATTTGAGTATCCGTAGTCGTGGGGTTGGATTCCAAGAAGGAGCTTTGAAGCTATGTCGAAATAATCATGAAAAAGCCGCCGTTTATGCTTTCAATGGAATTCGTGATGCTGTAGAAGGTATTGATGCTTTAGAGCAAATTGTAGCTCTTGAGCCTAGCAATGCGTTGATAGAATTGCTTATGGCAAGAGAAATTAATAAGAATGAAAAATTCTATTACAAGCAAGTAAGCTTCTGGGGAGAAGAACCTGACGAAGCACTCGTAAAGGCTAACAAGGATAAATCACTTGCTTATTGGACTAAGTTGAAAGATTTTACAGCTAAATGTATTGACAACCCTGCCTTGCCTAATAAAGCATTTTGGTTAACAGCCGCTTCTTATATTGCCTATGTAGAGCAAGACTATTCAAGTGCAAATGACTTTCTGGCCAAAGCTAAAGCGACGCAAACAAATAACGAAGGCTTGAAAAAGCAACTACTGATTCAGGAGTTGTTGTTAACGGTGAACGAAGCAAAGGTTATCACACCTAGCTTGGAGGATACTCTTGTGCCTTTGTTGGAAAAGTTCAGAAAGCCAACTGACTTTAGAATGAGTAATGCCCTCACAGAGGCTGGGTCGATTATCGCTACTAAATACCTTCAAACAGAAGTTTCTGAGGAAAAAAAATCGGGTTGGTTTTCAAGTTGCTCTGCTAAGAAAAATACAACGACAGCCCTTGCCCCATTTGCAATCGCAAAAGCGTATTTATATCGTGTCATGAACACCTATCAGGTTAATTCAAGTGCTGAATATGGCGGTTATATGTCACAGAAGGATATGTATGCTATTGAAGATACTACCTCGATGGCAACGATACAAGCCGTAATTGCGTATGTTGAGGCGAAAGATAAAACTCCAATGGATGAACGTTTACAAAAAATAGTTGGTTTTGACTCTAATTTCCTCTATACTCTTTTGGGACGAAGAGCCTTGATTGAACATAACTATGCTGTTGCGGCTATGGCTTGGGCGAAGGTAAATCCGACGGTTTTCAAGGAAGAACTTTGGACAAGTTACTTCAATAATGATCCTTTTGCTGTAACACTTACAAACAAAAAAACTCGCAATACGTACACTCCCGCAAGTTTTGCTCAGCAACTGTACACGTTAAGCGAAAAAATTAAGAAAAATCCGAATGATGCTGAAGCTACCTATCTGCTGGCTTGTGGAGAGTATAATATCAGCTACTGGGGAAATGCTTGGGTGATGACGAAGCGTGGGCGTGGCGTGTCTGATATTAGCAGTTATAATGGTAAAAGTAAAGACTCTTATACGACAGACTATTTTACAGCACAGAAGGCGAAAGATTATTTTGAACAAACCATGAAATCTTCGGATAATGCGTTTGCTGCCAAAGCATGTTATGGAGTGGCTCTTTGTGAACGAGCAAGTTATTCGATTTATGCTAGCTTACTCGAACAAGGAGAAAATGAAGATTACGACGCTTTCCAACAAAAAATAGAAAGAAAACGTTACGACAATACTTACACAAAGGCTTTTGCGTTATTGAAAAGCCGATTTGCCAATTCAACGTATCAAGCAGAAGTGTTGAAAGAATGTAGCGAATATCGTCATTTTGTGAAAGGACACTAAAACTAGCAGGATATTTAAGGTACTTCAACAAAGAAATGAAGGTTACATTCTGCAATGTTGGAAAATCAGTTACGTTTTTGTTATTTTACAATAATGATTACAATCATAATGTCTAAGGGATACTATAGACGTTGACCAATTAAACATAATCTTAGATTAAATATGAAAAAAGTCTTGCTTTTTTTAGCCATACTAAGCCTTGGTAGCTGCCAGAAAAAGGTGTATTTGACAGGTTCTTTAATGCACGAGATTCAGGAACAAGATTTGGATATTCCTCGTATTCAGTTTTATAATGACAATCCTCTTTATTTAGAAAGAGAAATTCCGGCAAGCGAAGCAAATATTCAATCGGGTAAGGTTGTGTTTAAAAGTGGTCGCTATATTCAACGTATCTCGCTGGAAAAAAATACGCCAGGGGTAATTCAACGAGAAGAAAATGGCCATTTTCTGGTTTCTTTCGTGAAAAATTCACAAGATAGCGAATTACGTTTTGCTCCTATTCCAGGAGAAAAGGGTGAGTTTTTCTATCAATTAGTAGATAAAACAGGTAATCCGCTTTTTTCAAGATTAGATTATGAAGGCAATCGTTACTTAGTAATTTATAAAAAGTCTAGAGTTCGTCTAATGCTTTCGAAGAAAGTCTTTAATAAATTGAAAATTAAAGTAACAACATTAGGAGGAAATACAGTCGGAAAATAAGCAATAAATATTGTACTTTTTGAAGAGTCTATGGTAATCAATTATCCATAGACTCTTTTTTTTATGGAATGACTTTTATTTAATTAAAAATGCATATTTTTACCAAAAAGAATAACAAATGTCAATGATTTAAAAGACATAGACGCACCTGCTTTATAAAAACAATCCTTACAATTTGCTTAATATAACGAACCGTTAGGGACGCTATTGGGCTTTATAATTAATTGAACGATGAAAAAAAGTTGTATTTGTCTTCTAAAGATAACAACGCTTTGTTTGGTAGGTATGTATATGTCGGTTACAGAGGTACAGGCAGGCAGCAGGCCAAAAGAAATTGCAGCATTTAAGGTCAATCCTAAAGGCGAAAAAAAACTATATGCTGTAACGGTACATCTCTCGGAAGATGGCGAAATGTTACGTGTACGGGCTGATAATGTTCAAGAGGCTGAAATTATGCTTTGTACTATTTCGGGGATGGGTGTTCCTTGTGAAATCGTGCTGAAAAGCAAAACTGAAGCGATTATCTGGCCATTGTATGCCCTTACATCGGGTGAGTATATTGTTAAAATCCGAAATCGAGCAGATGAAAAACGCTTTAAAGTATCGGTGAAAAAAGTTGAAAGGATGTTTTAGTAAGTCGTTATTAGACTTACATGAATTCTGAAAATAGCAGGTCAATACCGCTGTCACATGCTTACATTCCTGAGTTAATCTAGGGAAAAACGTTTCGAGTTTCATAAATTTTGATTAACTTCACATAGCTAAGAAAACAGGAAATAAGCCTGTTTTTTTTATATCAAAAAGTATGGTATGCGTGCATACTATTATAAGTGCCTTTTCCCACTTTTTAATGAATACATATATATGAAAGCAGATAAAACCGTTGACCATCACATTAAGGCTGGCTGGCATGGCATTAGTAGAATGTATAATTTATACGCTGCTC
Source organism: Flectobacillus sp. (assembly GCA_023255485.1). Classification (GTDB taxonomy): domain Bacteria; phylum Bacteroidota; class Bacteroidia; order Cytophagales; family Spirosomataceae; genus JALRIJ01. The sequence goes on along the minus strand of JALRIJ010000003.1, from coordinate 3,516 downwards.
AATTTGACATGACCATGGCAATAGGCTATGTTCTTTTGAATATAGATAAAAATGGAACTCCTGCTACCAAAATTGCTCCTGCTCTAGGATTAGAAGCTCGAAGTTTAACTCGTATCCTAAAATCGCTGGAGGATAAAAAGTGGATTGAGCGAGTGGCTGATAAAGATGACCGTCGTGTTGTGAATGTTTTTCTGACAGAATATGGAAAGAAAAAACGAGAAGAAGCCAAGCAAGGTGTCCTACTGTTTAACAAGCTAGTGTATGAAACGATAGGTAATGAAAAATTGGAGACTTTTTTTGAAGTAATGAAACAGATTAATCAAATCGTTGACACTGAAACGGTTAATTATCGAAATGATTTGACGGAGCTAGCAATCTTAGCAGAAGGAGAATAAGTCATTTTGTAATTATTTTTATACTTTTTTAGATTTTTTTAAATGTTATGCTTGCATAACATTTTTTTTTTGTGTTAACTTTACTAAGTCTTCATTTTGCTACAACAAATTAACATAGAAGTATTATGGCACTCACGGAAAGTAACACATCCATCAAAGGTGGCGAGTTTTTGATAAAAGATATTGACGCCTCGCATATTTTTATTCCTGAAGAATTTTCAGAAGAGCAACAAATGATTGCTCAAACCTGTCTGGATTTTCTTCGTACTGAAGTGCATCCTCGCTTAGATGAAATTGATTATGCCAAAGACAATAGTCTGATGGTATCGTTATTGGATAAAGCTGGAGAATTAGGCTTGCTTGGAACGGCTGTTCCAGAAGAATATGGTGGTTTTGGAATGGACTTCAACACGTCGCTACTTGTTGCAGAGGCCGTAGGGGCAGGGCACTCCTTCTCAGTGGCTTTGTCGGCGGATACGGGTATTGGTACATTGCCTATTTTATATTACGGTACAGAAGAACAGAAACATAAATATTTGCCTTTATTGGCTTCGGGTGAGTGGAAAGCTTCTTATTGCTTGACAGAACCAGACTCAGGTTCGGATGCTAATTCGGGAAAAACGAAAGCCGTTTTGTCGGAAGATGGACAGCATTATATTATCAACGGACAAAAGATGTGGATAACCAACGGTGGTTTTGCAGATTTGTTCATTGTTTTTGCCAAAATTGATAACGATAAATCGCTGACAGCTTTTATTGTAGAAAAAAGTTTTGGTGGCATCACCATGAATGCTGAAGAGCGTAAAATGGGAATCAAAGGCTCTTCTACTCGTCAGGTATTCTTTAACGATTGTAAGGTTCCTATCGAAAATATGCTTTATACCCGTGAGGGAGGTTTTAAAATTGCAGTTAATATCCTAAATATTGGCCGTATCAAGCTAGCATCCGCCGTAATTGGAGCATCTAAGCAGGTTACTTCACAAGCGGTTAACTATGCCAACGAACGCAAGCAATTTGGAACGTCAATTAGTAATTTTGGAGCTATTAAACATAAAATTGCAGAAATGCATGCACGTACGTTTGCTTCAGAATCAGCTTGTTATCGAGCAGGACAAAATATCGACGATGCAACAGTCGATTTATTGGCTTCAGGAATGGATTCTGCACAAGCAAAATTGAAAGCAGTTGAGCAATTTGCGATTGAATGTGCTATTATGAAAGTTCATGGGTCAGAAGTGTTGGATTACGTGGTGGATGAAGGCGTACAAATTTATGGGGGTATGGGCTTTTCGGCAGAAGCACCGATGGATAGAGCGTATCGTGATTCAAGAATCAATCGAATTTTTGAAGGAACTAACGAAATCAACCGTTTACTCTCGGTTGGTACTATTGTGAAAAGAGCCATGAAAGGAGAGCTGAATCTAATGCCCGCAGCAATGGCAGTAGGCAAAGAAATTATGGCGATTCCTGATTTTGGAGTAGAGGAAGAAGAGGGTATTTTAGTGAAAGAGAAAAAGGTAGTTAAAAACATGAAGAAGGCAATCTTGATGATAGCAGGAGCAGCACTTCAAAAATATATGGCTGCCTTTGAAAAGGAACAGGAGTTAATTATGAATTTGGCAGATATGTTGATAGAGACCTACATTGCCGAATCGACTTTGTTACGGGTAGAAAAATTGATAGGTGTTCGTGGAGAGGCAGCTTGTAGTTTACAGCAAGATGCCGCTATGGTTTATTTACATGCAGCCGTCAATAAAACAGCCAATGCAGGTCGGGAAGCAATCATGTCGTTTGCGGAAGGAGACGAATTACGAGTGATGTTAATGGGCTTAAAACGCTTTACGAAAATAGAGCCGCTCAATTTAAAAGAAGCCCGTAGAAGACTTGCGGATGCAGCGATTGAAAAAGGAGGATATATATTTTAGGAATAGATTAGTCAATATGAAAAGGGCTTCGTCGTAAAAGGCGAAGCCCTTTTTTATTTCAGACAGAGGATAGTGTATAGCGAATAAGATAAATTTTTTCTTTAAAAAATAATAATTGATTGAAATTGCCTGTTTTTTGGATTAAATTACCTGTGTTTAGTCCTAAAAAATCATTGAAATTTGTTATTATTTCAACCCTTGATAATCTTCTAGCTAAAGTCCCTGATGAAAAATAACATGTATAAGGCATGGTATGCTGTCTTTATTCTGACGCTCGCCAATATTTCTTCCTTCATAGATAGGCAAGTCCTTAGTTTATTAGTAAAGCCTATTAAGCGGGATTTACATCTGAGTGATACCCAAATGAGTTTGCTGATGGGTTTAAGTTTTGCTTTATTTTATACCCTTTTTGGAGCAATGATTGGTCGTTTGGCAGATCGAAAAAATAGACGAAATATCATCATTATGGGAATTACCATTTGGTCGATGATGACAGGGTTATGTGCTGGAGTGGTCAATTATGGACAATTCTTTTTAGCAAGAATGGGCGTAGGAGTGGGAGAATCCACTTTATCACCTTCTGCTTATTCGATGATTGCTGATTTATTCCCGAAAAAACGCTTGGCAACGGCTATGAGTGTTTTCTCTTTAGGGGTTTTTCTAGGGTCTGGTTTAGCTATTCTAATTGGGGCAGGTATCGTAGCTAAATTGCCGACAGAAGGCATGGTGACCGTCCCGTTTTTTGGAGAAATTTTCCCGTGGCAGTTAATCTTCTTATACGTGGGTTTGCCAGGTTTGTTGGTAGCTCTCCTACTATTTACCATCAAAGAACCAAGTAGAACCAATACCCTGCAAAAAGATGGTGAAGACGTTAAACTAACGCTCCGTGAGTCGGTACAAATTATTTTTAAATATCCCAAAGCGTATTTATTAATGTGTTTTGCTTCGGCAGCTACGGCCTTGGTTAACTACGGTTGCAATGCGTGGATTCCGACTTTTGTGAGTAGAACCTATGGCTGGGAAACGCCTAGAGCGGGCTTTTTCTATGGCTGCGTGTTGGTATGTTCTTCGGTATCAGGCGTGCTTTTTGGAGGTTGGTATGCAGACCGTTTGGTGAAAAAAGGAGTAACCGACGGGCGTTTACGGATTGGCGTTTGGGCAGGTATTATTTGTATGGTATCAGCAGTTTTACCTTT
>JALRIJ010000039.1 GCA_023255485.1 Flectobacillus sp. | reverse complement strand
TAACAGATTATCCTGCGGTAGAATCAGCTTGGATTGATACCGACTTAGAAACGTCGATGGAATTGGCACAGCGTATTTGTTCATTGGTTCACTCGTTACGTAAAACCAATAGAATCAAGGTACGTCAGCCGTTGTCGAAAATCTTAATTCCGATTTTGAGTGAGCAAACTCGTGAGCAAATCCGCCACGTGGACGACCTTATCAAGTCGGAAGTAAATATCAAAGAAGTTGCGTACTTAGACGATGCCTCAGGTGTTCTTTCAAAGAAAGTAAAACCAAACTTCAAGGCATTAGGCCCTAAATTTGGGCCAAAAATGAAAGAAGTAGCGGCAGCAATTCAAACGATGACTTCTGATGATATTGCTTCTTTAGAAAAAGCAGGAACATTCCGTTTAGCAAATACAGAATTTGACATTACGCCTGCGGAGGTTGAAATTTTAACAGAAGATTTACCTGGTTACTTAACTGCATCTGAAGCAGGGTTAACGGTTGCGTTAGACATTACTATCAGTGACGAACTTCGTCAAGAAGGCGTTGCTCGTGATTTTGTCAACCGTGTACAAAACTTCCGTAAAGATTCAGGATTTGAAGTAACGGATAAAATTGCGATTCAGTTAGTCGATTCAAATCCAGAAATTTCTGCGAGTGTCTTGGCATTCAAAGACTACATTGCTCAAGAAGTACAAGCTCTTTCGCTTGATGTAGTCGGAACAATCGAAGATGCAGTAGAAGTAGAAATGGACGAAATCGTATTGAACTGGTCGGTGAAGGTGGTTTAATATTACCCCAGTAATAGTAATAAAAAGCCCTTTTGATCCAGAATCAAAAGGGCTTTTTTATTACTGCGTCAGTACGTTATCCACCATCCGCCAGATTCCCAATGGATTATCATTTTTCAATTCATCGGGTAATAAAAAATCGGGGCAATTTTGGTAAGAAGCAGGACGAACAAACCGCTTGATAGCGTCTTGTCCAACAGCTCCAAAACGAGCATCGGTACTGGCAGGGTAAGGACCTCCGTGTTGCATGGCATAGCCAACTTCTACCCCTGTTGGCACTCCATTAAAAATTAATCTTCCTGAAATAGCTCTCAAACGTTCTACTATCTCCTTATTGGCTAACAATTCTTGCTCGGTTGCCATGATGGTACAGGAAATTTGTCCTTCCAAATGCTCAATCACTTTTTGCATTTCGGCTAAGTCTTGGCATATTACTAACAAAGAAAAAGGGCCAAAAACCTCTTGATGTAAGAGTGGGTTCGATAAAAAATACGTTGCATCCACCGAAGCTAAGGTAGGTATTGCTTGAATAATTCCCGATTTAGGGAGTTGAGATTCTGCATCAATACGTACTCCTTCTTGCGAAGTTACAATGGTTCTTTTTCCTTCATAATTCTGATAAATTCCTGCATTGAGCATGGCCGCAGGAGCAACTTGAGTCATCCCATTGGCTAGTTCTTTTACAAATACATCAAGTCCTTCACCTGCGACACCAATAAGTAAGCCAGGGTTCGTACAAAACTGCCCCATCCCTGCCGTAATGGATTGCAGATAACGCTGGGCAACTTCTCCTCCTTCATTTTGCAATTTCTCAGGCATCAAAATGACAGGATTAATACTTCCCATTTCTGCAAAAACAGGAATAGGTTCTGGACGTTGACTCGCCATATCAAACAACGCACGTCCACCACGTAAAGAACCCGTAAACCCAACAGCCTTCGTAAGCGGATGCAACACCAGTTCTTTTCCAATTTCAAAACCAAGCCCTTCGACATGGGCAAAAAGACCTTCTGGCATACCCGTACGAGTAGCCGCTTTCAAAATTAACTCCGCAGATAAGCGGGAGGTAAGCGGATGAGCAGGATGTCCTTTTACCACCACGGCACAACCAGCAGCCAAAGCCGAGGCCGTGTCGCCACCCAAGGTAGAATAAGCAAAAGGGAAATTACTAGCCCCAAAAACGGCCACGATTCCAAGAGGTTGCAACATCTTACGAACATCTGGTTTTGCTACGGGTAACCGTTCCAAATTCGCCGTGTCAATTCGGGCTTCTACCCAAGAACCTTCTTCCAACAAACGAGCAAAGCTATGCCATTGGAAAACCGTTCGCTTTAATTCGCCAGCTAGTTGCGTGGCTGAGATATTTGTTTCCTCCTTTGCTTGTTGAATCAAGGCCTCCGAAGCAGCGAGGATTTCATCTGCAATCGCATACAGAAAGCTTGCCTTTTGTTGTCTTGAAAAAGTCTTATATCGGTTAAATGCCACCGATGCTATTTGCATTACCTGCTCTAAATTAGTATCCATACAATTAATAACGGATTGGGTAAAAAGTCAAAAGTTGATGAGCGACCCTCGCTCAGACGAAAGCTATCAATGAATATTTTGTTTTACTAAATACAATTAAACAACATATTATTTGGAAGAAATAGATTGAACTTTCAACGCTACACGTTTAACTGGTAATTTTTATTTATTTCAATCCTATAATAAACATGTCTTGATAACGCTATATCCACAAGTAAGTTCTAATTTAAAGACTTAATTCAATATTTGCTTTTAAAGATACAAATTTGAGTATTCGTAAGGGGAGGTACTTATTATCAATACCATAACTATTTCTTGAAGAGATTTTTCTTAACTTTGAGAAAATATAGCACTCGATATAAGCCACTTTACGCTAAAACATCCACCATTGAGGCTATCACATGAATTAAATATGAAGTTATCTTTTGCACATACGCTGTCTATTATGACCCTCTTATTGACGGTCAGCACCTTCTCTTTTTCTCAAAAGAAAGACAACTCTACCACCAAGAAAGAAGACAATTTACATGCAAGACTAATCGAAGCAGAGGTTAGCTTTACTGAAGGCATGAAATTCTATATGATGGAAGACTATGACAAAACGATTCCTCATTTTGAAAAAGCCCTCGAAATTTCACCTAACAATGCAGGTATTTTATATGCAATTGCCAACAGCTATCAGAAATTAAAAGAAGAGAGCAAAGCCATTTCATACATTGAAAAAGCCATTAAAATAGACTCCGAAAACCCTACTTATAGTGAGCTTTTGGCAGACTTACTGGTTCGTACCAAAAAATATCCAGAAGCAATCAAAATTTATCAAACGCTTATTCAACAATACCCGACCAAAACGTCGTATTACATTGAACAAGCGGCTGTCTTTATTTTCGATAATCAGTATGACAATGCGATTAGAGCGTATGACCGTGCCGAACGCATTATGGGCGTTAGCGAGGAAATTACTCGTCAAAAGCAAATGATTATGATGAAGATGGGCAAAATGGACGATGCCATTAAAGAAGGGGAAAAACTCGTAAAGTCTGATCCAGAAGACATGGATTATAGCATCGAACAGGCCGAGTTATTGATTAGCAATAAGCAAAATGACAAAGCGATTCCTTACTTAGAGAAAATCCTGCATCATAACCCCGAAAATGCTCAAGCTCACATCATGTTGGCTCAATTGTATTTAGATAAAGGAGAGCTGGAAAAGAGTAATAAAGAATTAGAAATTGCCCTGCTAGACAATAACCTTGATGGCAATATCAAAGCTCGCATTTTGATGAGCTACCTAAACTCTGCCAAAGATGATAAAAGTAAAGAGAATGCCTTGGGTTTACTCAAAACACTCATCAAGGCGAATCCGAACGACCCTAAGACACACGCTATTTTAGGAGATTTACTTTACCAAAAAGAAGAAGTAGAAGAGGCAAGAGATGAATACGTAAAGGCAGCCCGCCTTGATAAATCGGTCAATGAAGTTTGGGGTCGTATTATCCAGTTGGATTTCGACCTTCGCCAAATTGATAGTGCCATTGTGCATTCGGAAGAAGCCATTGATGTATTTCCCAACCAAGCTGCTTTTTGGTATTTGAATGGGACTGCTTATTATCGTAAGCGTCAATATGCGAAAGCTCAAGAGTCCTTAGAAGAAGCACGTCGCTTGGCTCCAGAAGGTTATGAAATGACCGAGCATATTCACGCACAATTAGGGGATACCTACAATAGTTTGAAGAAATATACCCTTTCAGATCAAGCGTATGAAATGGCACTAAAAATTAATCCAGAGAATGACCACGTTCTTAATAATTACAGCTACTTTCTTTCGTTACGGAAAGAAAAGTTGGAAAGAGCTGCTCAAATGGGAGCTCAGTTAGCCGAACGAAATCCTGACAATGGGACTTATTTAGACACTTATGCATGGGTGTTGTATGTGATGAAGAATTACGAAAAGGCAAGCCAGATTTTGGAAGTAGCCGTAAAGCATAATGTGAACCAAAGTGGCACGATTGTAGAACATTACGGTGATGTCCTTTTTCAACTAGGTAAAAAGGAAAAAGCCATTGAAGAATGGAAAAAAGCCAGAACAATTGGCTCAACAAGCACATTACTCGAACAAAAAATTAGAGAACAAAAACTTATTGAGTAGTTTTGGAGAGAAATAGATAAAAGATAAGAATATTCATCAAAAACAGTAGCTCCTACAAATTCGCCAAGTCAATGAATAAATTAGTAATCAGTGCATTATTATCGACCATTTTACTAAGCTCTTGTAAGAAAAATCAGGTTGCCACCATCAATACTCAACCCGTAATAGCCATGGCTGACACGGTTAAAACTGGAGAAAATCCTAAGGCAGTACTGGATACTATTCCTAAAAACGAGGTCATTGCAACTAGTAAAACGAATAACGAACTAGAAGAAGACAAGGTCAAAATTGACGAAATTGACTTCAATTATCTGAAAGCCAAAGCTAAAGTTTCCTTCAAGAGTGCACAAGAAAGCCAAACAGTCAATGTGGATATCCGTATGAAAAAGGATAGCCTTATTTGGCTCAATGTTTCAGCAGTAGGTTTCACGGTAGCCAATGCCCTTTTTACCAAAGATGCCGTTAAATTGTACGATAAGATTCATGGAGACTACCAAGAATTCACTTATCCACAATTTGCCGAGAAGTTTAACTTCAATGTGGATTACGACATCATTCAAGCCCTGATTATTGGCAACCGACCTTTCAAGAAGAAAAAATCGAGAGTAGTTCGTGAAAACGAGTATTATTTGTTAAAGCAGGAAGAAAATAAAGTTCTTATAGATAACTATATTGGACAAAATCGCAAGCTAAAAAAACTCTTATTAACCCAAGAGAATACCAACAATAAATTAAGTTTGGATTTTGAAGACTTTACCGCATTGAACGAATATTTATTTCCACAAAGTAGCTTGATAACGGTTGATTACAAATCAGAGAAAGACCAAAAAATGTATCAGACGGTTGTCAATATTAAGCACACGAAGGTGGAATTATTGGATACTCCTCTAGAGTTTCCGTTTAAAGTACCAGAACGTTTATTGAATAAAAATCACTAAGATTTATCCTTACGAGAAGCATATATCAGTATTCATCCATTATCATCGTGAAAAATTCGTCTAACTCCATCCTATCAAAATCAGTAGTATTGCTAACTATGTCATGCCTAATCATAGGTATTGGCTTTGAAGGCTTTGGACAAAAAAATGCGAATACTACCAGTTCAAAAAGGGTTCAATTAGAAGCAGCAAAGCGAGCGAATCTCCAAAAGATTCAGGAGTTAAATACAATTATTGAAAAGACTGAGCAAAGTAAGGAAGCGAGTGTGGGTAAGGTAACGGCCATCGGTGAGCGAATAGAAAAGCAAAATCAACAAATTAACCTTCTATCTGAAAATCAGCAACTTCTTTCCCAAGAAATCATTGATTTACAACAAGCTTCCAGCAAATTAGCAGGTAATTTAGACAAGTTGAAAGCAGAATATGCCAAGATGATTTATGCATCGGCCAAAGTAAGTACCCAGTTTAATAAACTAAGCTTTTTATTCTCCTCTGCCGATTTCAATCAACTCGCAAGGCGTTACCAGTATCTTAAACAGTATTCAGAATCAAGAGAGAAACAGGCAGTTCTCATTCAGAAAACTCGTTCTGAATTATTAACAGAACAACATAAGATTCTGCAACGAAAGCAAGAACAAGCAGCCATTTTAAAAGAAAAAGTTACCCAAATTGATAACCTAGAGCATTTAAAGCAAAAACACACGGATTTGGTTGCTCAATTGAGTACCAAAGAACAGCAACTAAAAAGTCAGTTAGAAGCTAAGAAGAAATCGGTTAGCAACCTCGACCGTATGATTGCTCAGATTGTAGAACGAGAAATTAAACGTTCGCAACAAAGAGAACAACGAGCCAAAGCTGCTCTCGAAAAAGGAAACCAAAACAAAGTCATCAGTAAGCAAGACAACGAGGCCATCTCGATGAATGCCGAAGAAAATAAACTAGCGACCTCCTTTGCTTCCCTAAAAGGTCGAATGCCTTGGCCAGTATCTTCAGGTTTTATCTCTGATCATTTTGGAGTTCATAATCATCCAGTATTAAAAAGGATTAAACTTAACAACAATGGTGTTGATATTCAAACAGGAGCGGGCAAAGATGTTAAAGTAGTCTATAAAGGTATTGTTCAGTCAGTTATCTCGATTCCTGGGGTTAATATGATGGTGGCGGTACAACATGGGGACTATTTTACGGTGTATAGTAAGCTTAGTAATGTTACCGTCAGCAATGGGCAGTCGGTGGCTAGTGGACAAAAACTTGGTGTAGTCGCAACTGATAGCGATGGTACTTCAGAAATGAATTTTCAGGTATGGAAAAATGCCACCAAGCAAAATCCCGAACAGTGGTTAAGAGGAAGGTAAATTATAGCAGTTAATTTTCTATTATTCAAAGATTTATACATAGAAAAACAGGAATAAACTACTCTTTAAGAGATTAGCTTCAAAAGATTATATAAAAGTCTTTAAAATTCCAAGAGAATTCCTAATTTTGCAATCCAAATTTATCTTAATTTGCTGAGATAACAGAATTTGAACGCTCGTTGTTATTCCTAGTCAAAAAACAATGGAATAAAGTTTATCAATAATTACAAAACCGAAATGGCACAGAAAGACGAAAAAACACCCTTAGAATTTTTAGAGAGTCCAGAAGGATTACAACACGAACTTCAAGATGACCTTCATAAAGTTCAAGTGGTTGTTGAAAAGAATAAAAATGTAGTGTACGGCGTAGCAGGAGCAATCATTCTTGCTGTAGTTGGATACTTTGGATACCACTACTACACTGCCTCTCAAGATGCAGAAGGACAAGCAAAATTATTTGATGCTGTTTATAAATTTGAAGCAGATTCAAATAAAATTGCAGCAAAAGAAATGGCGAAAATTGCAGATGAGTTCGGTGGTAACACAGGCAACTTGGCAAACTTCTATGCTGGTGTAGCAGAATTAAAGGAAGGTAAATTCGATGCAGCTATCGACCACTTAAAATCATTCAGTAGCTCAGACTTGTTAGTACAAGCTCGTGCTTACTCGTTAATTGGTGATGCGTACACTGAAAAGAAATCTTACGGAGATGCGATTGACTTCTATAAAAAAGCAGCAGAATACAAAGCAAATAAGTTTTTTACGCCTACGTATTTAATGAAGTTAGCGGCGGCTTACGAAGCTAATAAGCAACCAAAAGAAGCATTAGACACTTATACTGAAATTACTGAAAAATATGCTGAGTCATCAGAAGCTATTAACGCCAAGAAATACAAGGCGGCATTAGAAGGTTCTGTCTCTGAGTAAATAGTATATTACAGGTATTCAAAGGGATAAGAGCGGCGTTCTTATCCCTTTTTTTTAATCTTAACCGAAATTATCATGTCGTCAGCACATAAAAATTTAAGTATTTTCTCTACCGAAAATCTACCCGATGTAAGCCAAAAACGCTTTGCCGTAGTAGTGGCAGAATGGAACGAAGAAATTACAGGAGCCTTGGCTAACGGAGCCATTAACACCTTGTTACAATATGGAGCAAAAGAAGAAAACATCATTCGTGTCAATGTTCCTGGAAGTTATGAATTGACTTACGCTGCTCAAAAAATGGCTCAAAAAAATGACATTGATGCTGTAATCTGTATCGGCTGCGTCATTCAAGGAGAAACCAAACATAACGACTATATCAATCATGCTGTGGCTCAAGGATTAACGAATGTGAGTTTAAAATACGACAAACCTGTTATCTTTGGTGTATTAACGCCCAACACTGAGCAACAAGCCCTTGATCGTGCGGGAGGAATCCACGGAAATAAAGGCGATGAAGCAGCAATTACGGCGGTGAAGATGTTGGCGTTTTAAGGTGTTTTGTACTTCTCTATACTTTTAATGATTTCCTAATTAATATGCTAACAAGTAAATCGAACTGGTTATATCTTATCATTCTCAGTCCTATTGTTTTATTTTGGCTTATTTTATGGCAATACGCTGTGAATGTCCCTTGGTTTGATGACATTGATGCCTTTCCAGAAACGGTAGTAATATGGATTAAGCACAATAACTGGCTCGACAGATTAACATTGTTGCTTCGTCCTAATAACGAACACCGCATGTTTTTGGGAAGGTTAGCTGCTGTACTGTGTTATGAATTTACAGGAAAATTGAATATCCGTTCCCTTATCTTAGTAACCAATATTCAATTAATGGGAATCGTTTTTCTTTTCTGGAAAACATTTACAAGACAGAAGTTAGCTCTGATTTACTTTTTACCCGTGTTATTTTTTTTATTACAGCCCCAATATCATTTAACAAGTAATTGGGCAATAACAGGTTGGCAACATATTTCAGTACTATTTTGGGGATTTTTAACAGTGTATTTACTCTGTAAAAATAATTACACAGCATTTGGCGTAGCCATCATTACGATGTTCATTACCACCTTTTCGATGAGTAATGGTTTACTGTTTTGGTTTGTGGGCAGTATTTTATTAGCTCTACAACAACGGTTTAAACTACTTTTCATTTGGGCTGCCTTTATGATAATCGCAATTGGGCTTTATTTTTATGGGTTTGATAATAGTGCGAATGGTGCTGGACTCGCCTACCTGAAAGCACATCCAGAAGAAAGCTTTTTTGGATTTTTTACTTTTCTTGGAGGAGCATTTGATTTCACACCAGATGTAGAAATCGTTAAAAGAGCGATTGTCCCAACTTTGATGGGTTTTACAACTGTAGGTATTTTAGCCTTTTTGATTTTCAAGATATTCTTTAAAAATTCAATTCAAAAATGGACTAAATTAGAGGCAAGAGATACCTTATTTATTATTGGCTGTTTACTTTTTGTGCTTTTTAATGCTGGAATTATTGCTTTACTTCGTCCAAGATTTGGCTATTTCGTCATGTTAGTAGGCAATTACAAAATCTATCCAGCATTATTTTTAAGTTTACTCTATTTATTGGTAAGCTCTTATGGCAAGACAACTACGAAATTCAAACTCCTAAACAGCATCTTACTTTTTTCCATCTTGTTTAGTGTGGTTTCTTACGCCAAATATGTGCCAGAAGTAAGTACTCGAAAGAAAAATCTATTGGTATGTGGTTTCAATCAAAAATATAATCACATTGGTTTAGCAGCAGAAGTCAACTCTCTTTTTGCTCAAAAAACAGAAGAAACATTGACCTTTTTGACCAGTAGAAACGCATACGAATTTCCTGTTTGGTTAAACGAATCGTTGATAGTAAGGCCTTTTGATAGTACAAATCAAATCATGCCTTTAGTGATTGACAAAGTAACTCCTACTACAGTGAATATTATCAATAATTCTTTTACAGGTTCACAAGAAGGGCTCAATGGTGCTTATGTATTATTGAAATCAAACTTAAGAACCTATCTATTACCGACCCTGAAGAATCCGTATTCGGGTAGAAATCCATTTAAATCGTCAGTGGGTTTTAGAACAACAATTCCTGCAAAGCTTATTCAAATGGGCGATTACACCATTGGAATATATATTAAAAATCAGGGTCAAGAACAAGTATTCCAGACTAAGCAAACTGTACATATAGATTTTTAAATTATCGAAGACTTACACATGCCTCAAATTTCAATTGTTGCTCCCTTATATAATGAGCAAGAGAGTTTTCCGCATCTAATAAAAAGGTTGAATGCTGTTATGGATTCATCTACGTTAACCATAGAAGTTGTGTTGGTAGATGATGGTAGTAAAGATTTAACAGCCCAATTGATGAGAGATAACGCCTTAGCCGATGAACGTTATCATTGTGTATTTTTATCTCGAAATCATGGACATCAATTAGCCCTAACAGCGGGCTTAGCTCATGCAAGAGGCTCTGAAGCAGTAATGGTTATCGATGGCGATTTACAAGACCCTCCTGAATTACTAACAGAGTTTTATGATTACCTCTCAAAAGGCTATGATGTCATTTATGCTGTCAGAAAAAAACGAAAGGAAGGTTTTTTGAAAAAAAGTGCCTACTTCCTATTCTACAGAATTCTAAAGAGTATCTCTTATATTGATATTCCATTGGACAGCGGTGATTTTTCTATGATAAGTAGAAGAGTTGTGGATATCATGAATAAAATGCCTGAAGAAAGCCGTTATCTAAGAGGCATGCGTACTTGGATTGGCTTCAAGCAAATAGGCGTTGAATATGAACGAGCAGAAAGACAAGCAGGCGAGTCTAAATATTCCTTAAAACTACTATTTAGGTTAGCCTACAATGGTATTTTTAATTTTAGTGAGTTTCCGATTAAATTTGTTAGTCGCTTAGGAGCTTTTGGCGTACTCGTATCATTGCTTTATTTCTTTGCTGTTATCATTAAAAAATACTTTTTTCAAGAAGTAATAGAAGGGTTTACCTCCTTACTTTTTATGATTATCTTTTTTAGTGGAATACAATTATTTGCACTTGGGGTCATCGGAGAATATGTCTTAAGAGTATTTTTTCAATCAAAAAATAGACCCTTATATATTGTTAAAGAAACCATTGTAGATAAAAAATATCAATAATTCTTTAAGTGAGTAAACTGAAATCGCTTAAATTATACTAATTACTTTAGAATATGCAAGTTTGGAAATTTGGAGGTACTTCTGTCGGCAAACCTGAGAGAATGCACTCTATCAAAAATCTGATTACAGAAGACGGTAATCGTAAAATTGTAGTTTTGTCGGCTCTTTCGGGTTCTACAAACTCGTTAATCGCTATTGGCGAATCGTTAAAAGCAAGTAACGACGCAGAAGCTGTTGAAAAAATCAACACCTTATTTGCTCATTATGAAAGCTTTATCGAGGAATTATATACTACTCCAGAAGGAAAAGCAGAAGGAAAAGCGATTATCGAAAAAGAATTTTCGTTCATTCGTTCACTGGTAAACATCAAGCCTTTTTCGGTAAAACAAGAGAAAGAAATCGTTGCTGAAGGCGAATTACTTTCGACCCAAATGTTTGAGGCTTATTGCCGTGAACAAGGGGTGAAAGCAGCCTTATTACCTGCGTTAGACTTCATGTTAATTGATACAGACAACGAACCTGTATTGAAATTTACCGAAGAAAAATTAGGGGCAATTTTAGCCCAATTAGAAGATAAACAAATCTTTATCACCCAAGGATTTATCTGCCGTAACCCTCGTGGAGAAGTGGATAACTTAAAGCGTGGTGGTTCTGATTATACGGCTTCGTTAATTGGTGGAGCTATCGTAGCGGAAGAAGTTCAAATCTGGACAGACATCGACGGGATGCACAACAACGACCCACGTATTGTAAAGAAAACCTTCCCAATCCGTGAGTTGACTTTTGAAGAAGCAGCTGAATTAGCTTACTTCGGAGCAAAAATTTTGCACCCAAGCACCATTACTCCTGCCAAAATGAAAGGTGTACCCGTTCGTTTGAAAAACACGATGGAGCCTGCTGCTTTTGGAACATTAATCGCAGACAAAACTTCTGATCGTGAAATTAAAGCGATTGCTGCTAAAGACGGTTTAACAGCTATCTACATTCATTCAACCAGAATGTTGAATGCTTATGGTTTCTTACGTCGTGTATTTGAAGTATTTGAAAAATACAAAACGCCTGTGGATATGATTACAACTTCCGAAGTTTCGGTTTCTGTAACCATCGACAACGACGAGAACCTAGATCAAATCATGGCAGAGTTAGGTCAATTCGCTGAATTAGAAGAAGTGGATAAAGACCAAACCATCGTTTGTATTGTGGGTAACTTCTCGGCAGACAAAGAAGGTATTGCCTTGAAAGTATTAGAAGCGATGAAACACATTCCAATCAGAATGATTTGCTACGGAGCTTCTGAGCATAACATTTCGTTGTTGGTACATGGCAAAGACAAAGCGGCTGCCTTGAACGCCCTAAACGAGCGTTGTTTCTTATATGAAGATGCGATGAAAGACATTTTCTCAGCTCCATAAGGAAATTTAAAAGTAAGAAGATAGCCGTGTCGTTAGAAAATTCTAAACGCACGGCTATTTTTTTTATCTTTGTAAAAATAATGTAACGATTAAGACTATGACAGCATTATCAGTAAACATTCCTGACGGTATCTATGCTGCTTTCACGAATGCCTCAGAAAAAGAAAAGCAATCGGTTATTTTAGCGATTGAAAACTTATTAAAGATGACATTTAGAGACTCTTTAAATGCTAATTTATTAGACAGCACTGAGGTTCTCAGACAAGAATCCTCTCAGAATGGACTATCAAACGAGCTATTAGATGAGCTTTTAAAAGAAATTGATAATGAGCGTCATTAATAAATATGTGTTTGATACCAATACGCTTCTAAGTGCGATTATCTCACCTGACGGGAAGAGTATCTCCGCTCAAGCATTTCATAAAGCACTTAAACAAGGAGTAATACTTGCGTCTGACGAAACCTTTGCTGAACTCGTTGATGTAATTTTCCGAAAGCGGTTTGATAAATACATTAGTGATGAAACTCGTTTCTCATTTTTAAGTAGCTTTCGTAAGGCTGCAATTTGGACGGAAGTTATAAATCCTGTTTTTGATTGTAGAGATCCAAAAGATAATAAGTTTTTGTCGCTTGCTAAAGAAGCGAATGCAACTCTTATCGTCAGTGGAGATGATGATTTGTTAATTTTACATCCCTATAAAGAAATACCCATACTCAATTCACGACAATTTTTAGATTTAGCATAAACCATGTTACAAATACAACAAATTAAAGAAAACAAAGCCGCTACGATTGAGGGCTTAAAGAGAAAGTATTTCAAAGATGCCGAAGAAAATGTGGATAAAGCATTGGCATTGGACGAAAAACGTCGTGAAACCCAAGTAGAATTGGATACTACCTTAGCAAAATCAAATGCTTTGGCTAAGGAAATTGGTGGCTTAATGAAGGCTGGCAAAAAAGAGGAAGCAGAAGCGGCTAAGGCTGAAACAAGTAACTTGAAGGCTCGTTCTAAAGAATTGGAAGAAGTACTGAGAGGTCTTGAAACGGAGCTTTATGAAGTGGTGGTTACATTCCCGAACTTGCCACATAGCAGTGTTCCAGCAGGAAAAACGCCAGAAGAAAATGAAGTGGTGTTAGAAAATGGAACGATTCCTACGCTTCCAGAAACGGCTCAACCTCACTGGGATTTAATCAAGAAATACGACATTATTGACTTTGAACTAGGCAATAAAATCACGGGTGCTGGTTTCCCTGTTTACAAAGGAAAAGGGGCTAGAATTCAACGTGCCTTGATTAATTTCTTCTTGGATGAAGCAATTAATGCGGGTTATGTAGAGGTTCAACCACCTATCTTGATTAACAAAGAATCTGGCTTTGGTACGGGACAGTTACCTGATAAAGACGGTCAAATGTACCATGCTACTGAAGATGATTTATTCTTAATTCCGACGGCAGAAGTGCCTATCACGAATATGTACCGTGATGTAATTTTGCAAGAAAGCGAATTGCCTATCAAAAATGCGGGTTACACGCCTTGTTTCCGTCGTGAAGCGGGTTCTTGGGGTGCTCACGTGCGTGGCTTGAATCGTTTACATCAGTTTGATAAAATTGAAATTGTGCGCATCGAAAAGCCTGAAAATTCGTATGCTGCTTTAGAAGAAATGTCGTTACACGTACAAGGAATTTTACAAAAATTAGAATTGCCTTACCGTGTGTTACGCCTTTGTGGTGGCGATATGAGCTTTACTTCTGCTCTTACGTACGACATGGAAGTATATTCAGCAGCTCAAGGACGTTGGTTAGAAGTGAGTTCTGTTTCTAACTTTGAAACTTACCAAGCAAACCGTTTGAAGTTGAGAATGAAAACGGAAGGTAAATCGCAGTTATTGCATACCCTAAATGGTTCTGCCTTGGCTTTACCTCGTATTTTGGCTTCTATTTTAGAAAATAACCAAACACCAGAAGGAATCAAAATCCCAAGTGTATTAGTACCTTATTGTGGATTCGATATGATTTCATAAGTTATAATTTTGGATGTTGGATTTTGAATGTTGAATTACCTAGTACTTCAATTCAACATCCAAAATTCAACATCCAAAATCAATATTACTCCTCTTTCAGCACATACAAATCAGACAGATTTCTTCCCAATCCATCGTAATCTAAACCGTAACCCACTACGAATTTATTTTCAATCTTAAAACCTAAATAATCAATTTCGATAGGCGTTTTAAGGGCTTCGGGCTTATGAAAAAGACTTGCCAAAGCAAACGATGATGGATTTTTAGCCAATAATTGCTCTTTAATCTTTTCCATTGTCAATCCAGTATCAATAATATCTTCTAGGACAATCACTTCTCTATTTTCAACGGATTCTTGCAAGCCTAATAACTCAAGGACTTTCCCTGTAGAACTTGTTGCTTGATAAGAACTTACTCGCAAAAACGTTATTTCAGCAGGAATCGTGAGGCTTTTCATTAGCTGGGCAGCAAACATAAATGAGCCGTTCAAAATAGCAATAAAGAGGGGAGTCTTTCCTGCATAATCCTGACTAATTTGCGTTGCCATTCGTTGAATTTCTGTTTCAATTAATTCATTCTTGAGCATCGGCTCAAAATGTTTGTCGTGAAGTTTTATCATTATTTTTTAAATATTTTTTAATTAGTTTTTAATAATTCAACAATATTCACGTTAATAGATTAAATCAGGGAGGGAAAACAAGGATTTTGGAGTCCATCTTTGATACGAACCTTTTTAGAATCCGTAAATTTGTAAAAAATATCAAACCATGAAACTCAAAGAAAATTTCATAAAATTATTGCTTACCGCTTTATTATTTACTGTTTCGACGGAAATAAGTTCGGCTCAATGGTGGAAAGATACCGAAAAGGCTGAAAAAGAGCGTTCTAAGGGAATGCTTATTTTTACGTCTGAAGTACAGATTGAAGCTACTACTGCCATCAATCACATGTATAATTTTAAGTTTGAAGAAGCCGAACGAGAATTTAATTATTTAAAAGTCAAATATCCTGATCATCCACTGCCTGATTTTTTAATTGGTTTGATGGTTTGGTGGCGTATTGTACCTAACACGGAAAATGTCATTTACGACGAACGTTGTTTGGAATATATGGACGAGAGCATTCGTAAAGCGGAAAAAATTTGGGATGATTCAGAAAATCCAGAAGCGGCTTTTCTGATGGCTTGTGCTTATGCCTTCAAAGGACGCTTGCACTCGGAAAGAAAACACTGGACGAAAGCGACGCTCGCTGCTAAAAATGCTTTAAAATACTTGAACGAATGCCGTGACTATGCCGATTTTAGCCCAGAATTGATGTTTGGTGATGGTCTTTACAATTACTATTTCCACTATATCAAGGAAAATTATCCAATGTTACGTCCTGTGCTTTGGCTATTTCCAAAGGGAGATAAAGCAAAAGGTATCGCTCAGTTAGAAAAAGTGAGTTACAACGCTTTTTATACTCGTACCGAAGCTCGCTACTTTTTGATGCAGATTTATGGCATGGAAAACATGAATGACAAGGCCTATAATTTGGCAAAATATACGCATGATGCTTATCCAGATAACCCATTCTTCCAACGTTTTCATGCAAGAAGTGCCTTCGTTTCTGGAAAAGTAAATGAGGCCGAAAGCGAAGCAAAGAGTATTTTAAAGAAATTTGATGAGCATTATACGGGTTACGAAGGCGTTAGTGGACGTTATGCAAGCTATATTTTGGCCTACTATGCCTATAACTACCGTCATGATTTAGAAGATGCTAAAAAGTATTATTTACGCACCCTCGAATTTGCGAAAATGACCTATTCAACCAAATCGGGCTATTATTTATCGTCGTTGATTGGGCTAGGAAAAATAGCTGTTCAAGCAGGAAAATACGACGAAGGTATCGAATATTACAAACAAGTCTTGGAAGATGGCGACCGTAAGTCTAGTCAACACAACGAAGCAAAAACATTAATTACTGCTGCTAAAAAGTTTAGAAGAAAAGCGAAGAAGGATAATTAAATCGCTGATTTATAATGAATTTTAAAAAACTAAAAATCATAGAATTATGAAGAACCCAAGTAATAACCCACTAAATCGAAGTCTAGACTCCGAAATTCAAGAGGTTTTATCCGCTTATTCATCTTTTATAGAAGAAATGGTGAATTTCGGGTGCAAAATATTAGAGTGGGATATGGAGCGAACGAACCTTGTAGAAGAAGATTTACCAGCACATCTTTTCATACGTAATTTCATTGGAGAAATTGATGGCATTTCTATTTTAATGCAGAAAAGTTCAATAGAGCCTTGTAAAAATCTCCTCAGAACAGCACTTGAAAATGTATTTTATTTAGAGTATTTACATAAAGATGATAACGATAATAGAAGAGCTTTATGTTTTTTATTTTGGAACTCGTGGCAAAAATCAAAGTTAATCAAAAAACATAATGGAAAGTCTGAACATTATAATACTATAAAACAGACATTTAACAGTGATAGAATACTAAAAGAGACTACTCCTCCCGTAATTCCTGATATTGAAAAACATAGAGAAGATGCAGAAAATTTTCAGTCACAGGAAAAGTTCAAACTAATTAAAGATGAATTCTTAGAGAAGGGGAAAAAAATCAAATATTGGTACTCTGCTTTTGACGGACCTAAAAGTATCGAACTACTCGCAAAAAATGTTGAGTTACCTGCTTTATATGAGGTTTTATATAGAGGATATTCAGGCTCAGTTCATGGAACAAATATTATATCAGGAAGAATCGGGATAAATACATTAGGACATTTTAGTGTACAAAATTTAAGATTTCCCAATTTAAATGAAATTCACTCCATAACACTAAATAGTTTCAATCTTTGCAACATTGTGTACAGTACATATATAAGTTCTAAAATACCAGAGCGTAGGGACGACTATATTTCTTGGTATAACTCGTTCAAGACTTTAATTATTGAATAGTTATAATATCCAGTAGCAGTATATACCTACTGGATACTATAACTATTTCACTACCTTATCCTGCTAAAAAAACATATCCTCCTTTCTCAATTCCCCCATTTATTGATTATATTTACTATTCAGTCGTAACTCATTTTTAACTAAAATGAAACTAATGGCTTGCTTTGTTCTTCCTTCTTAAAAGACTTAGCTCGTATAATATGCCCTAGTTATTTGCCATCTTAACTCACAGTTGCCCATGAAAGTTGCTACCTCAGAGCCTTTTAAACTTATTTATTCCATTCTCAATCACGAATATCTTGGATA
>JALRIJ010000399.1 GCA_023255485.1 Flectobacillus sp. | reverse complement strand
CCTATAATGTTTTGGTTAGTGGTCTGACAATAAGGAAATTGCAAACTAAACCTTATAGGTTTTTACATCAAAGCCTAAAACACTTAGATTCGACAACTTTCCAAAAAGTTGTCGAATCTAGTTTAATTCAAAATTCAACATCCAACATTCAACATCTCATTCTACAACGTAGGTTTTACTTTTTTCACATCTACAACACTGTTCAAGAAATCTTCAATGTTCGTGTAGCCATCGTTATTTTTATCTTTCACCGCATCACTTGCATCTTTAGGATTCAAGCCATTTTTAATTTCCCAAGCATCTGGCATACCGTCATTATCGCTGTCTTTGTAAGGAGTTCCTTGATAGTTTGGATAACCACCTACTTGATTAATGTCGGTAATAATTCCCGTTTTATATGAATCTAGTGGTAAGCGACGGTGTTTGAATTGCGAAGTTGGAGCAACAACACCCTCTTTCACGACAATTTTACCTGTTTTAACTTGTTCAATTACACGAGTATCTACGGCATCACGGATTGGTAAACTTGCCCCAGCATTGGCTAATACATAGTCACGAGCTTTGGTTGTAGGTAAAATCGTAAAGGCAGGCATTGGTAACGGTTTTTTCCAACGGATAGAGTCTGTATATTTTCCTGCGTTAGCCTCATTTTCAACTTGTACACCACCATCCCAGTTATTTTTGGTAACACGCTCATTGCCTTCCATGATATTGCCAGCTACATAAGCACGTCCATAAGTTTGGTACTTCAATTTACTACGTCCTGATTCTGGCTTCAAAATACGGTATCCAATAGGCGTATCTTTAGGCGTTTGAGGGCCAGGTTGAAAGTAGTTATTGATAATATTGTACATTGCTCTGTAATCTCCTCCGTCAATAGAACGATGTACCCAGTTGAAAACGACGTTGTTAGCAAAATTGAATACGCCAAACCAACCAATAGAAGGGTTACGTCCTGCATTATCTGCCCAAAGGTTACGCATGAACGTACAATTTTCGCCCCCTAAGGTACTTCCAAAAGCATGATTCCATGTGTCTAATGCCTCCGAGAAAATAGAGTTTTGAATCGTAATATTTACCGTTGGTAATTTATCTTCAATTTTACCCGTGCTATCGTTATACATGTGGCGGTACATCGACATATTTTCGTCTAGTCCCCAACTTGCTGATACGTGGTCAATCATGATATTTCCGATTGGGTTTCCACCAATTGAGTCATCTCTACGCCCTACATAAGTTTCTCCTCTACGGAAACGCATATAACGAATGACTACATCGTGGGTATTAATCCATACCGACTCGCCAGCTACACATACGCCATCGCCAGGGGCAGTTTGTCCTGCAATCGTAATGTAGGGTGCTCTGATAATGATAGGTCTTTTGATACGAATGATACCAGAAACGTTGAAAACGACAATTCTAGCTCCTCCTTGTTCACAAGCCCAACGCAAGCTGCCTTCACCGTCGTCATTTAAGTTGGTAACAACAAAGACCTTACCGCCACGCCCTCCGAACGAGTATGCTCCGCCACCTTCAGCACCTGGGAAAGCTGGAATTTCTGCCTGAGGTAAATCAATAGGACGAGCAGCCCAAGGAATGTACGGTTTGCCATGAGTAGCATCGTATTGGATTTTTGGCCATGCTTTTTGCCAAGCAATATCCGATAAACGCATTGTCTCCTTCATCAGAGCATCACTAGCTTTCTGAACCGAGTCTGGAATGGTTGGATATTGAGCCAAAGCTACTTGATGAAAAGTCAGTAGGCTGGTCAATAGAAGGAAACTTAAAATCAATTTTTTCATTTCTGTGGAGATAATATTTTTATTAGTACAAGTATTTTCTTAAAAATCATTATTCTAAGAAGAGCATTTGTTAACGATTCAAAATTACTAGGAATAAATGGCTACACGATATACAATTTTCTCTATAAATTATATGATTTTATCTTTGTACTATTTCAAGAATGATTTTGCTAAAACGTATTATTGCAAAATGATTAAAAAATAGCCTATTTTGATTTTAGGTGTATTCTAGTCAATATTAATTGTATCATCTTGACACATTGGCAAACCGTATAGAACCACACAAGAATCTAACAATTTTATCATTTATAGCAACCCTTAATAAACTATTTATCTTCATTATCAGCCTTACTTATACCCCTCAATAAGTAATAAATTACTGTTGGTAGTCACTCTTTTAGGCCAATAGTCGTGAGGTCTTTTTTTATCTGTAAGGAGAATAAATAGCTTCTTTTAGAATAATCTTAGGTAAACTATAATAAAACTTTCTTTAAAAAGGTTATTTTTGTAAGGATTCTAATCGCATACCAGCCATGAAAGTATTTACGAATATCTTATTGACCACTCTTTACGATCCTCGGAGTAAACGCATTCGGGTACGTCCGTCAGAGGGTCAAGACTTGCCAATGCTATGGGTTCGTTGTTC
>JALRIJ010000398.1 GCA_023255485.1 Flectobacillus sp. | reverse complement strand
GAATACGTTGATTTATTGGGCTTTGATTATTACCACCGTAATGCACCCACTAGTAACGATGACTTTTTGAAAAATGCTCATCGAATGATAGCGACGATTGGCAAACTGGCAAAAGAAAAGAAAAAATTATACGCCATTACGGAAATGGGCTTGGAGCAAGTGACCGAAGCTAATTGGTGGACAAACATTGTTTTGCCTTTAATTCACCAGCAGGGTTTGAGCTATGTATTAGTATGGAGAAACGGTCGTCCTGATCATTATTATGCTCCGTACAAAGGACAAAAAAGTGAACAGGATTTTATCCAATTCTATCAATTACCCCAAACGCTATTCTCTAAAGAAGCCCAAGGACTTTATAAGTAATAATGCTGAATTTTGAATGTTAAATTTTGGATTTAAAAGCATAAGTACAAGTAATTATTCAATTAAACCTATAAGGTTTTAGTTAAAATTTTGATAATAAGGAGAATACTGGCTAAACCTTATAGGTTTTTGCGCCAACTTATGTTGTCCCATTATTTACTTACTTAACGAAAAAAACATACATGAAACTTCAATTAATAGACATTTTAATCCTACTCAGCTATTTAGCCACCATGATTTTCATTGGCTTTTATATGCGTAAAAAAGCAAAAGCCAACAAGGACAGCTACTTGATGGTAGGGAAGTCCTTGCCGTGGTATATGTTGGGTTTGAGCGATGCCTCAGATATGTTCGACATCAGCGGTACGATGTGGATGGTGAGCCTTTGCTTTGTGTATGGATTGAAAAGTATCTGGATTCCGTGGTTATGGCCTTCGTTTAATCAGGTATTTATGATGATGTTTTTGAGTAAATGGCTACGCCGAAGCAATGCTAATACGGGGGCAGAATGGCTTTCAACTCGTTTTGGAACGGCTGGAAAAGGCGTGAAAGCTTCGCAAATTATTGTTATCGCTTTTGCCTTGTTGAGCTGTTTTGGATTTTTGGCTTATGGCTTTGTTGGCTTAGGGAAATTCGTCGAAATTTTTATCCCTTGGGACATCGTTCGTCCGTATGTACCTTTTGAAGTACCTGCCAAATACATTCCTCATTTTTACGGAGTTGTTTTTACGTTGATTGCTACGTTCTACTCGGTGTTGGGTGGTATGCACAGCATTGTGTTGGGTGATGTTATCAAATATGCCATCATGTCTGTTGGGTGTATTGCCATTGCGATCATTGCCATGAGTCATTTGGATGGACAAGTAATGAATTTACCGAAAGGCTGGGATGATCCATTTTTCGGTTGGAATTTAAACCTTGATTGGTCGCATATTTTACCCGAAGTAAACAAGAAAATTGAGTCGGATGGCTACAGCGTTTTTGGTTTGTTCTTCGCTATGATGTTGTTGAAAGGCGTTTTTGCTTCCTTGGCAGGCCCTGCTCCTAACTACGATATGCAAAAAGTGTTGAGTACTCGTAGTCCCAAAGAAGCTAGTAAAATGACAGGTTTTGTCAGTATTATTTTATTGCCAATTCGTTATTCCATGATTATTGGATTGACCGTTTTAGCGATTTTATATTACAATCAACTGACGGTTAAAACCCCTACGGGCGAATACGATTTTGAGCTATTGCTACCAGGAGCAATTAATAATTTTATGCCTGTTGGTATTCTCGGAATTGTGCTTACGGGCTTGATGGGGGCCTTTATGGGAACATTCAGTGGGACGTTGAATGCAGCACAGGCGTATATCG
Organism: Flectobacillus sp.; assembly: GCA_023255485.1. GTDB lineage: Bacteria > Bacteroidota > Bacteroidia > Cytophagales > Spirosomataceae > JALRIJ01. The sequence goes on along the minus strand of JALRIJ010000398.1, from coordinate 747 downwards.
TCAATGACATTTATCTAAAATTTATTAATCCAGCAGCCAATACGAAAAAGACCATGACCATGAATTATCTAGTGGGGCTTGTAGTCGTATTTATTGGGATTGTCTTGGGCTTTTTGGCGGACAGTGTCAACGATATTTTACAATGGATTGTTGGAGGTTTATACGGTGGTTATGTCGCAGCCAATTGCTTAAAATGGTACTGGTGGCGATTTAATGCAACAGGCTTTTTCTGGGGAATGACAGCAGGTATTGTGGCGGCTTTATTGATGCCCTACGTAACAACAGGATTGCCTTTGTATTGGTGGCCTTTGTTATTTGTGATTTCCTTAGGAGCTTCTATTGCAGGTACTTACACGGCCGAACCAACGGATATTTCAGTCCTAAAACATTTCTATAAAACAGTACGTCCGTGGGGATTTTGGCAACCAATCAACGATTTAGTAGTGGCAGAAGATCCAAGTTTTGAAGCGAATAAAAACTTCAAATTAGATATGTTTAACGTGGTATTGGGTGTTGTGGCTCAACTTTGTTTGACGGTTCTTCCTATGTATTTTGTCTTAGGAATGAATCTCCTACTGATGGTGGATTTGGGCATTATGACCGTGGTCATCGTTATTTTGAAACGTACTTGGTGGGATAAGTTGGAAGATTAGCCCTTATGTAAGCATAAGGAATTATTTAGCTAAACCTATAAGGCTTTAGTTGAATGGTCTGAATATAAGGATGTTACAAGATAAACCTTATAGG
>JALRIJ010000397.1 GCA_023255485.1 Flectobacillus sp. | reverse complement strand
GTAAAAGTATTGTTCAACGAAAACATCGGTATTGTATTCCAAGCAGATGCAACCGTTGAAGAAGCCTTTGTCAATGAAGGAATTGGCTTATTCAATATTGGTCAGGTAGTAGAAGGTGAAACCGTTACAATCAAGCACCAAACAGACGAAATCATCTTAAATGTAAGCGAGTTAAGAGATACATGGTTTAAAACTTCATATTTGTTAGACCGCAGACAATCAAGAAATGGCATGGCAGAAGCTCGTTTTGCGAACTACAAAAACCAAGCATTGAACTATCAGTTCCCAACACAATTTACAGGACAAAAACCTAGTATTGCAGCAGGACAAAAACCAAAAGCCGCCATCATCCGTGAAAAAGGAAGTAACTCAGAACGTGAAATGGCAAATGCGATGTTCTTGGCTGGTTTTGATGTAAAAGACGTTCACATGACCGACTTAATTTCGGGTCGTGAAACCCTAGAAGACATCCAATTTATCGGAGCTGTTGGTGGTTTCTCTAACTCTGACGTGTTAGGTTCTGCAAAAGGATGGGCTGGTGCATTCTTATACAACGAACAAGCAAACACTGCCTTGAAGAAATTCTTCGCTCGTGAAGATACCCTTTCAGTAGGTATTTGTAACGGTTGCCAGTTGTTGATGGAATTAGAATTAATCAACCCAGACCACGAAGTGCACGGTAAAATGCACCACAATACTTCGCACAAACACGAAAGTATCTTTACCTCAGTAACGATTCAAGAAAATAAATCGGTCATGCTTTCAACCTTAGCAGGCACGACTTTAGGCGTTTGGGTATCACACGGAGAAGGTAAATTTAATTTGCCTTACGAAGAAGCTCGTTACAATATCGTAGGAAAATACGGATACGACAGCTATCCAGCGAATCCAAACGGTTCGGACTTCAACACAGCTATGCTATGTGACAACACAGGAAGACACCTCGTAATGATGCCACACATCGAGCGTTCGACCTTCCCTTGGAACTGGGCAAACTACCCTGCTGACCGCAAAAACGATGAAGTTTCTCCTTGGTTAGAAGCCTTTGTTAATGCGAAAAAATGGATTGATGCGAAGAATGAGGTGAAGTAATTTAGCCATTCTTATTAACTATATCAAAGCCTCCTCTCTTAATTGAAAGGAGGCTTTGTCGCTTTAAATAAATCAGGACAGACACCCTTTATTTTTTTAAGTAAAAAGAACCTTCTATCTTTATTGAGTGTTATCAAATCGACAACAAATCCAATTTCTTATTCCATTATGAAAAAATTTATTCTAGCAGCGGCTACCGTTTTGTTCGCTAACATGAGCATGGACGCTCAAACGGTTAAAGTTCCTGCTCCAAGTCCAACACAATCTATCAAGCAAGATTTTGCACTTTCTTCTATCGAAGTTTCTTATTCTCGCCCAGGCGTAAAAGGACGTAGCATTTTTGGTGATGTCGTTCCTTTCGGAAAATTATGGAGAACAGGAGCTAATGGCTGTACTAAACTTACCTTCGGTGAGGATGTAAAAGTAGGTGGTGTTGATGTAAAAGCTGGTACTTACTCGCTTTTCAGTGTTCCTAACAAAGATGAGTGGGAAATCATCTTAAACAAAAACATCACAATCGGTGGTTTAGATGGCTACAAAACAGAAGACGATGTAGCTCGTTTCAAAGTAAAAACAGCGATGTTAGGTTCATTAGTGGAATCTTTCACAATTCAAGTAGCAAACATTACTTCTTCAACGGCTGACATTCAGATTTCTTGGGAAAAAACTTCGGTAAACATTCCTGTAGTAGCTGACATCGACACTAAAATCAGCAAGTCTATCGAAACTGCAATGACTGTTGATAACCGTCCGTACTTCCAAGCAGCTAGTTACTACTTAGAAACTGGTAAAGATTTAGGAAAGGCATTAACGTGGGTTGACAAAGCGATTGAGATGAATCCAAAAGCATTCTGGATGGTTCACTTAAAAGCAAAAATCCAAGCACAATCGGGTGACAAAGTTGGTGCAATTGCAACAGCTAAGAAGTCGATTGAATTGGCAAAAGAAGCTAAAAACAACGATTACGTTGCGTTAAACGAAAAATTAATTGCTTCGTTAAAGTAAGCATTTCTTACTCAAATTGGCATAAAAAGCGTTACAGGTTCTTGAAATCTGTAACGCTTTTTTGTTTTAGAGCGTTTAGAGTTGTCAAATTTTGAAAATTTGGCAACTCTTGCCTTGAAATCTCTGTTTATAAAATCGGTTGTCTCGATGAGACTATAACTCTCATAACCACTTGATAATAAACCTCATAGGTTTTTTTAAACCTATGAGGTTCTCTCCTACAAACACTAACTCACCTTCAAACAAGAAAAATTCAATTCTTCATCAAATACCGTGAAACTAGCAGGATAATTAGGGGCTATCTTACCTAAATGTGTATCCAAATTCACCGCTTTGGCTGGACGAATGGTGGCCATTTCGATGGCTTCTTG
>JALRIJ010000396.1 GCA_023255485.1 Flectobacillus sp. | reverse complement strand
ATCCAGTAGAAGCAGTGGGTGAAAAAGCGTGGAGTCGCTCGACGGAATATGTGAAAGCATCGATTGAATTTTATTCTAAATTCTTGTACGAATATACTTATCCAGTAGCGACTAACGTGGCAGGTTCTATTTCGGGGATGGAATATCCAGGGATTGTATTCTGTGGTAGTGGTGACCAAACAGCAAGCCTTTGGGGCGTAACTGACCACGAATTTGGTCATAACTGGTTCCCGATGATTGTGGGTTCTAACGAACGTAAATTCGCTTGGATGGATGAAGGCTTTAATACGTTTATCAATTTCCATTCGACAGATGCGTTTAACAGTGGCGAATACAAAGAGCCTAAAATTGATATGCACGATATGGCAAAACGTCTTTTCCGTGAAACGGCTGAGCCGATTATGAATATGCCTGATGTCATCAAAGCGGAAGGTTTAGGTTATGAAGCATACTACAAACCTGCGTTAGGACTTAAAATTTTAAGAGATCAAGTATTAGGGACAGAGCGTTTTGATTTTGCTTTCAGAGAATATATCAAACGTTGGGCATTTAAACACCCAACTCCATACGACTTCTTCAAAACGATGGAAGATGCAGCAGGCGAAGATTTGGGTTGGTTCTGGAGAGCATGGTTCTATGAAACTTGGAAGCTTGACCAAAGTGTGAAAGAGGTTCAATATGTAGAGCAAGATCCGAAAAATGGGGCTATCATTACGATTGAAAATCTTGATAAAATGGCGATGCCTGCAATTGTAGATGTTGAAGTAGCAGGTGGCGTAAAAGAGCGTATTAAATTACCTGTTGAAATCTGGCAACGTGGTGCAACATGGACGTTTAAGGTAAATACAACCGCTCCAATTAAGTCGGTAACTATTGACCCAGACCATGTTTTCCCTGACTTTAATTCAAAGAATAATACATGGAAACCAATTAATTATAGAAGTCCAAAAGCGAATTAATCGGGTAAATGGGTTTTAACCCGTTTCAGTTGAATATGCTAAACGGGTTAAAACCCGTTGACCAAAAAAATCCCTAGCAAAATCATCTGCTAGGGATTTTTGTTGTTATGCCAGACTGATTTTTAATCCAAAACCCAGCATTCAAAATTTATTATTCAGACCTATTTGTCGTCGTCTTCGTCTTTTGAATCGTCTTTGCCTTTCTTGTCTTTGTTACCTTGCAAAGCCTTTAATTTGCTTTGTTGGTCTGCTGATAATACTTTAGCAAATTCTGCTTTACGGTATTCTTTGATTTTTTTACGACCTGCTTTTACGGCTTCTTTGTCTTTAGAACCCGACTTCAAGGAGTCTTTCATGATGATACATTTGGTATTGATAGCCAAAATTTTCTTGTATTGGTCATCTGTCAAACTCAAGCTTTTCTTCAATTCGTTGGCGTATTGACTTGCACGTTGTTCAGCAGGTTGTTTTGCTTTGTTCGGCTTATCTTTTTTGCCTTTGCTTACTTGCTCTTTAACCGTTTTAGGCGTTGTAGTTGTAGTAGGAGTTTGTGCATGAAGCATCAAACCTTGAAGAATGATGAGGGTAAGAAAAAATACTTTTTTCATAAATGTTGAATTGTAAATTTTGGATTTTGAATGATGGACTATCTATAAATTTTTAATGATGAATGTTAGATTTTGGATTTAGCTTCGTGAAATTTTTAATCCAAAATTCAACATCCAAAATCCATCATCTAACATTTTAATTTTGCATACTGTTCAGACGAGCATAAAAGCCGTTTGGAATTTGAAGTAGTTCTTCGTGCGTACCTCTTTCAACGACTTCGCCTTTATTTACTACCAAAATAACATCGGCGTTTTGGATAGTACTTAAACGGTGAGCAATCACTAATGTTGTTCTATTCTTCATTAAATTCGTCAAGGCTTCTTGTACTAACTTTTCCGATTCGGTATCAAGAGCAGAGGTTGCTTCATCCAAAATCAAGATAGGAGGGTTGCGTAAAACCGCTCTAGCAATACTCAATCGTTGACGTTGCCCACCCGAAAGACGGTTGCCTCGATCACCAATAAAAGTCTGATAGCCATCTTCTGTTTGAGAAATAAAATGATGAGCATTGGCAATTTTAGCCGCTTCGATAATTTGCTCTTCTGTTGCACCCGAACCAAAAGCGATGTTGTTGGCAATGGTATCGTTAAATAAGATGGATTCTTGGGTAACAATTCCCATTTTATCGTGTAACGATTCTCCCGTAATATCTCGTAAATCATGTCCATCAATCAAGATACTTCCTGCCGTAGGGTCATAGAAACGAGGAAGTAAATCCGCTAAGGTTGATTTCCCTCCGCCTGATTCACCGACAAGGGCAACGGTTTTTCCTTTTGGAACGGTTAATGAAATATTGCTGAGTACCTTTTTCTCACCATCGTAGCTAAAATCAACGTTCTTGAATTCGATTTCCTTTTTGAATTCATCTAAGACAATGGCATTTTCTTTGTCTTGAATTTCCGAGGTCGTAT
>JALRIJ010000395.1 GCA_023255485.1 Flectobacillus sp. | reverse complement strand
TAAATTAAGTAGTGATAAAGCAAATACGCTTGTAACGTCGATGGATGATAAGGTGGATGCAATTAGCTATTTTGGTACACCATGGCGTACCATCATTATTGGCGAAACGGCAGGACAATTGATTGAACGTAATTTTTTGATACTTAACCTCAATGAACCTAATAAAATAAAAAAAACAGACTGGATTAAACCAGGAAAAATCATGCGTGAAATGACGCTAACAACCGAAGGAGCGTTTGAAGCTATTGATTTTGCCGCTAAACACCATTTACAATATATTCTTTTTGACTGGAAATGGTATGGACCAGCACTAACTTGGGACTCAGATGCTACGCAAGTAAAGGCAAAAATGGATATGCCAGCTATTGTAAAATACGGAAATAAAAAGGGCGTTGGTATTTGGCTCTATGTGAATAAACAAGCCTTGGTAAAACAAGGAGAAGAATTATTTCCATTATATAAAAAATGGGGAATTAAAGGAGTTAAGTTTGGTTTTGTCCAAGTAGGCTCGCACCGTTGGACTACTTGGATTGAAGACATGATTAAGAAATGTGCTGCTAATGACTTGATGGTGAATATTCATGACGATTGGCGACCAACAGGCGAGATGCGGACTTATCCAAATCTAATGACTGCCGAAGGAATTAGGGGAAATGAAGAATTTCCTGATGCTACCCACAATACGACTTTGCCGTTTACAAGGGGTATCTGCGGAGCTGGAGATTATACAGTTTGTTATTATTCAGAAAAATTAAAAAATACACATGCACACCAATTGGCTTTGTCAGTGGTGATGTATAGTCCCATTCAGACATTGTTTTGGTATGATAAACCTGCTGCCTATAAGGGAGAACCCGAAATTGAGTTTTTTGAGAAAATACCGACTACATGGGATGAAACAAAAATCGTACAAGGTAAAATAGGCGAGTATATTATTACGGCTCGTAGAAGTGGAAAAGACTGGTTTATTGGCATATTGAACAATAATGATGAACGAGATTTGACTTTAGATTTTAATTTCTTGCCTAAAGGAACAACATACGAAGCAACTATTTATGCAGATGATGATAAGGTACAAACTGCTACCAAAGTAGGTATTAGTAAACAAACTATCAAGCAGGGCAGTATATTGCCAATACAGTTAAAAAGTAGAGGTGGACAAGCGATTTGGTTACACCAAGACTAGAACCTAATTTTTATAGAACAATGACTTATAAGTTTATCGGAGTGGACATCGGTGGCTCACATATTACAGCCGCTTTAGTGAATGTCCAACAAGGTGTAGTAGAAGAGCATACCCTTGTACGTGCCAAAGTGGATCCGCATCAAGACGCAGACGCAATCTTACTGGCTTGGTCAACAGCTATTCAGGCGGTCGCCGACAAGGCTGATTTAAGTACTTATCAACTCGGTATCGCAATGCCTGGCCCCTTTGATTACGAGGCAGGTGTTAGTTTGATGAAAAATGTCAATAAGTATGAAAACTTATACGGTATTAACATAAGAAAAGAACTTTCGGAAAGGCTAGGTATTGAGCAAGCATGTATTCGTTTCAGAAATGATGCTGAAGCCTTCTTGGAAGGGGAAATGCTTTTTGGAGCAGGAAAGTCTGCTGTCACAGGAATTGGGATTACCTTAGGTACGGGTTTGGGTACATCAAAGTTTGAGGAAGGGAATACTTCTGATATGGCTTTAGGTATCAATCATGCCATGCATGAGGGAGTTGCAGAGGATTATATTTCAACTCGCTGGTTTATTGGACGTTATCAGGAGTTAACTCAGCGGCCAATTCATGGGGTGAAGCAATTGGTAGAGCTATATCAAGAAGATGAGTATGCTCGGCAAGTTTTTCAGGAGTTTGGTCAACATATTAGTCTTTTTGTTTCGGAAGTAATTGAACTATTTCAGCCTGAAGTAATTGTTTTTGGAGGGAATATAGCTCAAGCCTCAGCCTTATTTTTTGAGGCGATAGAAGCAAAAATGAAGCATTGTAATCCGCCTATTTTGCTAAAAAAGTCAATTCTCAACGAAAATGCTGCCTTAATGGGGGCTGTTGGGTTTGGGGTTTCGATGAGTCCTGTACAAGAATAACTAGATGATATAAAACGTTAAAGAAACGCAAAACAACATGAATAACGCTAAGTTTACCGAAAAAAAATACCTTGTTACACTCATTTTTGTGGTGTCCCTTTTTATGCTTTGGGGCATAGCCATCACGATGGGTGATGTCTTGAATCGCCATTTTCAAAATGTCTTACATGTTTCTAAAGCTGAGTCTGGACTCGTGCAGTTTTCAATTTTCGGAGCGTATGCCGTTATGGGAATTCCAGCGGGTTTATTCATGAAAAAGTTTGGATACAAAAACGGCGTGCTTTTAGGTTTAGGTCTCTATGCCTTAGGAGCATTTCTATTCGTTCCCGCTTCTGATAGTCAGTCGTTTGGCTTTTTTCGTATAGCCTTGTTTGTATTAGCTTGTGGTTT
>JALRIJ010000394.1:2257-2486 GCA_023255485.1 Flectobacillus sp. | reverse complement strand
CCCTTTATATCTTGCTAAAATATGCTACTTGAAGTACGAAATCCAAAATTCAAAATTCAGAATTTCACATCACTACTGAATAACATTTTTTCCTTTTTCTACTGCTCTGCTCAAGCCCGAAACATCCGAACCGCCCGCTGTTGCAAAGAAAGCCTGACCGCCACCGCCGCCTTTTACTTCTTTTGCCATTTCACGAACAATTTTTCCTGCATCTAAGCCTTTGTCAGCT
>JALRIJ010000394.1:0-2247 GCA_023255485.1 Flectobacillus sp. | reverse complement strand
ACCGCCAATTGTGGTTTTCCACCAATTTCAGCAGCTAGTACGCAATACAAATCGCTAATTTTTGCTTTCAAGTCGTAAGCTAATTGCTTCAAGGCATCAGCATTGGAAACTTCTACCACTTCCGCAATGATATTTACGCCATTTACCGTACTTACTTTGGTTAATAAGTTGGCTTTAATCGCTTGTAATTTTTCTAATTCAAAGCCTTCGATTTTCTTAGTCAAAGCCGCTTTCTCTTCAATCAGGGCTTTTACCGCCTTCACAACATCTGCCTGTCCTTTGAATAAGCCTTTTAACTCGTTTACGATGGCCAATTGTTCTTCAAACATCGCTAGGGCCTTTGTACCCGTGTAAGCTTCCACACGACGCACACCTGCCGAAACAGAACTTTCTGCTACAAATTTAAACAAGCCAATTTCACCTGTCGATTGTACGTGTGTACCCCCACAAAGTTCTACCGAGAAGTTCGGGTCAAAGGTAATAACACGCACGAAATCACCGTATTTTTCGCCAAACGTTGCCGTTGCTCCTGCATTGATGGCTTCTTGAATAGGTACATTACGTTTTTCGTCTAAAGCAATATTCGCTCTGATTTTCGCATTGACAATATCTTCGATTTTGCCTAGCTCTTCTTCTGTTACTTTCGAGAAATGAGAGAAGTCAAAGCGAGTAATGTCTTCGTTTTGGTACGAACCTTTTTGTGAAATATGCGAACCCAACACCTCACGCATTGCCGACAACATCAAGTGCGTAGCAGAGTGATTTGAGGTGATTTTTGTTCTTCTATCCGTATCGATACTTGCTGTTAAGGCACTAGGATTTGCTTCGTAAGCAGCGATAAATTGATCAAAGTTTTTATCTGTCGAAATATGAATGAACAAGTCATTTTCTTTCTTCGTATCCGTGATTTTTATTTTTACTAACTCATCACTCGAAACTCTTACCTCTAAAACTCCAGAGTCGCCAACTTGTCCACCCATTTCTGCATAGAAAGGCGTTTTGTCTAAGACGATATGAACTTCTTGTCCTGCTTTCGTTTTTACTTTACGGTATTTGATGATGCTTGCCGAAGAACTTGTTTCGTCATAACCTACAAATTCAAAGTCGAAATCGTCTTCCGAAACAATTGTCCAGTCCGTCGCTTCTTTCGATGAATCTTTACGAGAACGGTCTTTCTGAGCTTGAAGGGCTGCTTTAAAACCTTCTTCATCAATTGATAAACCATTTTCACGAGCAATTAATGCCGTTAAATCCACGGGGAAACCGAAGGTATCAGAAAGCTCAAACACTACGTCTCCGCTTATCACTCCACCTTTTTGGGTTTGAGCTGCAATTTCATCTAAGCGTTTTAAGCCGTTTTCAAGCGTTCTCAAGAAGGAGTTTTCTTCTTCTAAAATGACTTTCTGAACAAAATCTTGTTGTGCTTTTAATTCTGGGAAAACTCCGTCGAATTGGTCAGCCAACATCGGGATAATCGTGTTCATAAATGGCTCACGGAAACCTAAATAGGTATAACCATAACGAACAGCACGACGTAAAATACGACGGATTACGTAACCCGCTTTGTTATTAGATGGTAACTGACCATCTGCAATAGCAAAAGCAATGGCACGAATGTGGTCAGAAATTACACGCAAAGCGATGTCTGCCCATTTCTCTTCGCCGTAAGTTTTACCAGCTTTGTCACCGATAAATTTAATGGTATTTGAGAAAACGTCGGTATCGTAGTTCGATTGTTTTCCTTGAATCGCCATACAAAGACGTTCAAAGCCCATTCCTGTATCCACGTGTTTAGACGGAAGTGATACCAATGAACCATCAGCCATACGCTCAAACTGCATGAATACGTTATTCCAGATTTCAACCACTTGAGGGTGGTCAGCATTCACCAATTCCTTACCTGATTTTAGGGCAACTTCTGCTTCATCACGTAAGTCAATATGAATTTCTGAGCAAGGACCACAAGGGCCAGTATCGCCCATTTCCCAGAAATTATCTTTTTTATTTCCTAAAATAATACGGTCTTCACCTACCATAGAAGCCCAAATATCCCAAGCTTCTTGGTCAAACGGCACACCGTCTTTTTCATCTCCTTGAAAAACAGAGACATAAATACGGTCTTTAGGAAGTTTATATACTTCGGTCAATAATTCCCAAGACCAGGCTAAGGCTTCTTTTTTGAAATAATCACCAAATGACCAGTTGCCCAACATTTCAAACATGGTATGGTGGTAGTGGTCGTGTCCT
>JALRIJ010000393.1 GCA_023255485.1 Flectobacillus sp. | reverse complement strand
TGTTCGTCCATCGGCAGGTAGTATTCCTGGGCCAGGGTAGCCACCTGCTCTACGAGTAAAATAACGTTCGTCCGTTAAATTATTGACCCCCGCTTTTAGGTTGTAGTGTTGCAAGAATTTGAAATTTGCAGATAAATCTTGTACCTGATAGGCAGGTATTAGACCCGTTGTAGCCGCACTATTCGGTAATTCTGTATTCGCTGCATCAGCGTATGATTTGCCAATGTCGCTCATTTGCCAAGTGGCAGAGAAGCCTTTTTTACTATAAGTGACACCAAAACGGTTGATTTTTTGTGGGGCATTTTCTACCCATTTTCCTGCTAAATTGTTTTCCGTTATCTTCCCATTACTTACCGAAGTAGTTTTAAAATCACGGTAGGTAGCATCGATAAAGGCGATTGAAGCAAAAACACTTAAAGAACCTAATTTTGCTTTTGGTAACAATGCTTTTAACGCATCAAATTCAACGTATCCTTCAAATCCCTGACTTACCGAACGTCCCAAATTAGTTCTGAACTGGAATAACTGCCCCGCTGCGTTGTTCTGGCTGATAGTACCTATACGATTGTTGTAGTTCAAGTAGAAATAATCAACATCAAAGTTTAGATAGTTTCCTATTTTTCCTCGATAGCCTAAATCAAAATTAAAGCCTCTAGCATCTTGTAAGTTTTCATCAATGACATCGGTGGTAGCAGGTGGCGTTAAATCTGAAATTAATACAGGACGATAAGCCTGCGAAATATTTGAGTACAATTCTGTTTGCTCTGTTACATGAAACTCAGTACCTCCCCCAAACAATATAAAAGTACGAGAACTATTGATAGGGCTAAGGTTATTCGCTTGTCCGTTTACCACACTAAAACGTCCTTGCATATTGGCATCAATATGCTCTAATCTTGCCCCAGCAGTCACTAAGAAGCGATTACTGAATCGGAAAATGTTCTCCACAAAAGCAGCGGTATTGACATTTTTAAACGCTAAATCTCTTGGGTAACTGCTTTCAATAAGGTCAAAATTCATGTCTGAACCTGTAGTGCCTTTTCCTAATTGCTGACGGTCGATATTTCCATTGTAGTATCTCACGCCCGTTGCTAACGTATTATTTTTACCGAATAATTTATAATCCGTAATAAGTCGAAGTTCAGAACCATAATTATTGTAGTAATCTCTGTCCACCTGACGATTCAGTAGGTCGTCTTTTTCAGTGATGGCTTTGGTGAAACCTACGCTACTACGTTCGGCTACTAGGCCGAAAGCCTTAAAACTCAATTTTGTTTTGTCATTAAAAATATATTCAGCATGAAGCGAAGGGATTAACCACGGAGTGCTAAACCAATTACGACTTCTTACACTTTGGCGAGCGTCTTGACTAAACTGAGCATCTGTAAGCCCGCCTGCTTGTTGTGACTGAAAAGTCATATACGTAACTTCAGCTCCGATTTTTAGCTTGTTGCTCACGGCATAATCAAGGGCTACGTGAGCGTGGTCAGTATTGAAATAACTATTGTTTCGCCATCCATTACCCACTCTTTTTTGGTAATAAGCCGTGTAACTAAGTTTTCCTTCTGTTCCACCAATGTAGTTGAAGGTACTAAAAAGCCCATTGCTACCCGTAGTATTCTGCGATTCAACCGTAAAACGAGTAGAAATATCTGGTTTTCTCATTACAAAATTCATCAATCCACCAAACTGAGGGCCATATTGTAAAGAAGACGCCCCTCTGATAATTTCAATTCTATCTACCACTTCCATAGGAGGCGTATAATACGCTTCTGGATAACCCATAGGGTCAGGAGTGATGTCATACCCATTCATTCTGACATTAAATTCCCAAGAACGGTTAGGGCTTAATCCACGAGAAGCCACTCCCAACTGAATACCCGAACCATCATTTTCCCATACCGAAATACCTGGCGTTCTGCTGAATACTTGACGAGCGTTATTCATCGCTAGGTTAGCATTGATATTATCCAACAAGATTACTTCATTTTTCTTCGCAGCATTTATCGTATAGCCCTCTACTTCAGCAAGGTGTTCATTTCCTCTGATGCCTCGGTTAGCGGTCACATTAATGTCGTTAAGCAGATGAGAGAAATCATCCATTTGGAAATCTACCGTTTTAGTCTCATTCTCTGAAACCACGATAGTCCTTTCTTGGGTTTTGAACCCTACACTTGAAACCACCACGGTATAGCTACCAGCAGGAACGGATTTTATTGTATAATTACCTGTTTTATTGGTTTGTACACCTCGAACTGTCCCTTTTAAGATTACGTTTGCTCCAACAATTGCCTCCTTGTTGCCTGTTTGAACAACGTTGCCAATGATGCCAGATTTTTGTCCGAATATGGTCGTTTGAAAAATAAAAAATAATAGGATACTGTTTAAAAGAGCGTTCATGTTTTTTGATTTTATTTAGACTAATTCTAAAAGTGTTCAAAATTATTATACGAAATTTATCCGTGCAAGGATTTATTTAGATTTTTTCTAAATAAAAAA
>JALRIJ010000392.1 GCA_023255485.1 Flectobacillus sp. | reverse complement strand
ATTGGCAAAACAGATACCGTTTGGTTGGTGGATAATACCTTTAGAACCACCTTTACACGTTCTCAAAGTTCAATTCCGGTGAGTAAATACGAAAGCATTCTTTCTTCTCTGTTCGTAAAGTCTTTCTTATTCATTGACAAGTGGTTACAACTCAATTACCCCACCAATGAAGCATTAATTAAGGGCGTAAAATTCGTTTTTATCCCAGAGAATATCCATAATTTAGGGGATACAGTAAACTATCATTCAAGAAGAATCCAGTGGGGCGATTTTTTAGGCAAACCTACTCCCTCCTCCTCCTACGCTGCTTCTATTTTTACCAATTTTGGTTATGATTCTCATTTTAAAATAGAAAACAGTTATTTGATTGCAACCATTCAAACCAAAACGTATATGTTGCAAGGAATGTCTTGGGTAAGACCTAATGTTCAAGATACTTACGCATTAGCACACGAGCAACTTCATTTTGATATAACGAATCTGGTAGTACAACGCTTTAAGAAGAAGATAGCCCAGATGGTTGCCAACAACATTGATGACCTTAATAGTATGATGCAATTGGCCTATTTGGAGTCTTACCGAGAAATGAACCAACTCCAAAAGCAATACGACCAAGAAACATCACATAGTCTCAACAAGCTTATGCAAGCCGTATGGGAACAAAAAGTGGCTGAGTGGCTAGTAGCAAGCCATGAGTAAGGATAGACCATTATACGGACTAATTTGTCCTTATATAAAGACAGTGTAGGAAAGTTAAGCAGGGATTCTTCCTTATGTTTGTATTATCTTGAAATATCTCTATTTCTCGTCAAATTAATACTATTCATTTATACTACAGAACAACAATAATGGGAGCAATCTTAGGTGTTATTTTTCATTTTATTGGAGGTTTTGCCTCTGGCAGTTTTTATATTCCTTACAAGAAAGTTAAGGGTTGGTCTTGGGAAAGTTACTGGATTGTAGGGGGTATCTGCTCATGGCTGATTGTTCCTCCATTAGCTGCTTTTTTAACGATTCCAGATTTTGGTAGTATTATCAGCAGTACCGATGGAAATACCCTTTTCTGGACGTATTTCATGGGGCTTTTGTGGGGTATTGGTGGACTTACATACGGTTTAGGCGTTCGTTACTTGGGCGTTTCTTTAGGTAGCTCGGTTATCTTAGGGCTTTGCTCTGTTTTTGGTTCAATCATTCCTTCTATTTATTACTATTTTAACCCAACAGCAGGGAAAGATACTATTTATGACTTGGTAAGTACCGACTGGGGAAGAATGGTTTTATTAGGCTTATTTGTCTGTGTTGTTGCCATTGTTATCTGTGGTAAAGCAGGAGGTATGAAGGACAAAGACTTAGCAGGAGAAGTGAAAGATAGTAATGACGAATTCCAATTAGTGAAAGGGTTAATTTTAGCAACTATTTCTGGGGTATTAAGTGCTTGTTTTAGTTTTGGTATCGAAGCGGGTAGTTCGATGTCACAAGTTGCTAACGAAATTTGGGTAGCAGCAAACCCTGGACAGGGCGAGTTTTTATTCCGTAATAATGTAGTATATGTAGTGATTCTTTGGGGTGGTCTTACAACTAACTTTATCTGGTGTATGTACTTAAACGCTAAAAATAAATCGTTTGGAGATTATACCAATAAAGAAACTCCTTTATTGAAAAACTATATTTTCTCTGCTGTGGCAGGAACAACATGGTTCTTACAATTCTTCTTCTACGGAATGGGAGAAAGTAAATTAGGAAATGGCCCAAGCTCATGGATTTTACACATGGCATTCATTATTTTGATTGCAAACTCATGGGGTTTAGTCTTGAAAGAATGGAAAGGTGTTTCTAAAAAGACTCTAACAACCATTGCAGTGGGTATTGCTACGATTATTCTTTCAGTATTGATTATCGGATACGGTAACTCGTTGAAATAGTACTATTTAATGCGTAATGCGTAATGATGAATGCGTAATATTTAATGATGAATGTGTAATGGTTAATAATGAATGTTGTGCTTTGTTCTTGCCTAAAATAGGTTGACGTAAAACTTATTAAATTTTTGCAACCTTACAGATTTAGCAACCAACAACTTACAGCCAAATAATAATTACTCATTCATCATTAAACATTACGCATTCATCATTACACATTAATACGCATTATCGTAAACTATTTCTATACTTAATATAAGCAGGGTCGTTTAGTGCAAAATAAATCAACTTGCGTAAACGGATATACGGATTGATGAGCGATTTAGGTAATAAGGTACTCACCTTAGGAGCGTATTTTTCACTGATAATTTTATGCTCTTTTAGTCCCACGTGCGAAATCGTACTTGTTTTTGTACTACTATGAATTCGGAATGCTCCCCAAAGATTTTCTAAGCGTTGTGAGGTAACTCCCTCTGTAAGTCCCCAACGAGACATTACTTCGTAATCGAATGCGAAGCTAAAATCTTCATCAAAATAGCCATAACGTTCACACAAATCCTTACGGAAGAAAAACGCCTGATTGTGGAGTT
>JALRIJ010000391.1 GCA_023255485.1 Flectobacillus sp. | reverse complement strand
TCCTTTTATCAATCATTATGAGTGTAAATATGATTATAGTGCCGATTACGGAGAAACGGATACATGGGGATGGGTAAGTACAAGTACCAATAGAGGAATATGGATGACCATTCCAAGTTTAGAATATTATCCAGGGGGGCCTATGAAACGAGAACTGATGTGCCATGCTGCTCCTGTTATTTTAAATATGTTTGGAGGAACGCATTACGGCATGGGAGGCGATGGCGGTATTGCCAGTGGCGAAAAATGGGAAAAAATATATGGTCCTTTTCTTATTTATGTCAACAAAGTACCTGCTGGTACCACGAATATCTCCAAAGCGTTGTGGGATGATGCCAAAGCTCAAACCAAACTGGAAAAAGGAAAATGGCCTTACGCTTGGTTTTCGGATACTACTTACTTGAAAGCGAACCAACGAGGAACGGTGAAGGGCAAACTTATTATCAAAGACTCAACCTTATCGGCTATTTCAGCCGCCAATATGTGGGTTGGTGTTGCAATTCCGCCATCTTCAACTAGGGGAGCTGTAGATTTTCAGTTATGGTGTAAAAACTATCAATTTTGGGTTAAAACAGATAGTCAGGGAAACTTTACAATTCCAAATGTACAGCCTGGCATACATGATTTGTACGCATTTGGGTCGGGCATAGCTGGCCAAATGACCCAAAAAGCCTATGTAATTGTGAACGCTGGAACAGTAACTAATTTAGGTAAAGTGGAATGGACTCCCTTTCGTGTTGCTCCAACGGTTTGGGAAATTGGGATTCCTGACCGAACTGCGAAAGAATTTAAACATGGGGATGACTATTGGGTAGGAGGAACTTATCCTAACCACAATTGGGCAAAATTTATGAACTATACAAATGAGTTTCCAAACGGGGTAAATTTTACCATTGGACAAAGTAATTGGGCAACGGATTGGAATTTTGTTCAACCCTATAACATTGTAGGTACCTCTCAGACCGTTGCTCCCGAATGGAAAGTGAATTTCAAATTAGCAACCAAGCCAATAACAGGGTCTAACTCGTCGGTTTATGTGGCGGCGGCATCGTCTTTTGTCGCTCCTCTTATTGTGAAAGTGAATGGTGTTAATATTACAAGCCCTACTACTGGGGTCTCTTTTCCGAATCCGTCCAATGCAACGATTCGGAAAGGAATACATGGTGCTTTTGGAGAACTTCGATTTATCTTTCCTTCAAGTCTCTTGAAAGTAGGGGATAACGTGATAAGTTTTACCCAACGGAAATCTGGGGGAGATATTCAGTATGATTATTTACGTTTAGAATCTCCTATACCACAGCCATTAGCAACAGTGTCATCCACTGAGTCAACAGTAGGAAATGTAAAAGTATATCCAAACCCTTTTGTGGATACTTTAACGATACAGTTACATGTTAACCCATTAAAAGTAGAGATACAAATGATAAGTGTAGATGGTAAAAGTGTTTATCAAAAACAGTTTATCAATCCTAAAGAAGCTATCAATTTGGATTTATCGCAACTTAAAAGTGGAAGTTATGTATTGAAAGTAACACTAGATGGTATCGTTTCTCTTCATAAAATATCAAAATAGCGTTATGAGAAAACAATACCCTAGGCTTACCCTAAGTTGCATCACCGCTTTGTGTAATTGCAACTCCCTTGCTCAGAAACGTGCCATTTCTTCGCTCTAAGGGTTTTGGACAAGATTTAAAGACATTGCTTCATCCGAAACAACTACGTATGGCTCATCGTCAGCGATGAGGTTAAAAACTCTAGTGCTTTAATTATAAAACGATTGGCTAGCTAATAGAACAAATAGAACCTTATAATTATCTTGATTTGAACAAGTGATTATAAGGTTCTATTTGTTTTTATTGGTATGTGGTCAAGATACTATGCGGCATGAATAAGTCGAGAGCTTGTGTCATCTTCAAACATATATTATTAAAGATACTCTGAGCTGTTTTAGTTCTATGAGCGGTAGTTACTCAAAACGGTAGACAAGTGAAAGCAGACACTTCGCTTTGTTAAAATAGTTAATGAGTGACTAAATTCTATAAACGGTGACGATTTGTAATTTAGTAACCAGCACCTTGATTGCCCTGTTCGATACTTAATCTCTTTGAGTTTGATACCTTCCCTCATTGACTTAATGTTTTGAATATCATACGTTGGTTGTAACTAATGAAAAGACAAAAACTTCCAAGTACAGAATATCTTCAGTAAAAAATGATAGGTATCCCTATTTTTTTAATCTATATAGATAAGGTGCTTTATTTTTTGCTCCAGTGTATTTTTTCTCAAGTCTTTCTAAAATACCAAGATCTAGCATTTTTTTCTGAAAATTTGTACTGACCATCTTTTTTTCTAAAATAGTTTCATAAATATCGAGCAACTCTTTCATCGTGAATTGTTCGGGTAAAAGATTAAATATATTTTTAGATTTATCAATATTAGCTTGTAAATTTTGATAAGCGTTTTCTAACACTTCATTATAGTCCATGATTAATTCTGGTACTTCATTGAT
>JALRIJ010000390.1 GCA_023255485.1 Flectobacillus sp. | reverse complement strand
CAAGACTTCTCAGACAAAATGAGTTAAGTTGATTTTGAATGACACTGGGATAATTTTGAATTTTGGATGTTGAATTTTGGATGACCTGTGACCTAGAATTCAAAATCCAAAATTTAACATCCAAAATCATCACTACACTAAATAATGGACTTTAGATGTTCAATGACCTGTTCCCAAAAATCCAAAATTCAAAATCCAACATCCAAAATCTAACAAACGCTATTTCCCAAAATTATACTGAATACCCATCGTAAAGGTACGAGGAGCAGCAGGAGTAAACGTACTTGCATCAGTAGAAGCATTGCCACGGCTTGCATTATAAGCGTAAAGGGCATTGCTTGCATTAAGAATATTCGTAAATACCTCAACACCAAAGATTTTATAACCCAATCGCACATTGAATACGTCATAACCAGGGTAAGAAACGGTATTCACTTGGTTCTGATACCAACTTCCTACGTGTTGCCATTCTACCGAAGCACGTAAGTTTTTGATGGCTTTCGGATAGTACGAAAATTCTGTATTCCAAATCCAACGAGGAGCTTGAGGCATATCCATTCCATTTACGTTTTTCAAAGCATCACTAGCACGCTGACTCAAGATAAATTCATCAAAACGGTGAATCGAAGTCGTTCCTCCAAAACGGAAGAAATATTGCGGACTTGGCTTATAAGTAAGCCCAAATTCTAAACCTCTATGGCTAGTTTTTCCAGCAGACTGATAATCTGTTGAGTTATCTGGCTGACGAATATTTAACAATTCATTCGTACCAATCATCTGATAATAAGTAACATCCACATAAACCTTGTTATTAAACAACGAAGCCCAGCCACCAATTTCACTATTATCAAACGTTGCTGGTTCGATATTATAATAGAACCAGTCGCCATTAGCAGCTTGCACCGTTCTCTTGCGGAATACCGCTGTTAACCCTGGAGGAGAGAAACCTTTTGAATAATTCGCATACAATCCTTTGCCTTTTCCTAAATCATACGTTACCCCAATTTTAGGAGTAAATTGGCTGTATTCCTTTGTTCCGCTGTTAGTTGCTGCGTTTTTATCCAAATTGTTCACATAGTCAAACGACATACGGTCGTAACGTAAACCTAATGAAAAACGAACGTTTTTATGTGGTTCAAATTCATACTGAGCGTAAGTTCCAATGTTGTGAATTTGAGCAGTATAGCTAGTCAACAAAGAATCTGGACGCTCTTGAGCAATGGTATATTTTTCGACCGACTTTTTATCTGCTCTTAATTGAGCGGATAATTTCACGTAATAAGCCCAGTAATCATTCGGAGAAAAATCGAGGGTTGTTCCTACAATTAGCTTTGAGTTCCAGAAATTGATTTTCTGTGTGTGCTGTGCGATAATACCCGTACTCGAAAAGTTATTTGAATTCACCTGACCACTAGCCGTCGTACTTGGTGTTCTCCATGAAATCGAATAAGCTGGATTTTGACCGTGGCGGTTATTGCGATAAAAAGCTGTGATGAATGAAGTTGAACCATCTTTCCACTGATGGTCTAACGTCACACGACTACGCACCGAAAAAGCTTTACGATACGTAAAATCCGAAGTCCCTACATACGAGCGGTTATAAAAAGCGATACTATCGGTACTACCACTCATTTGCGAGTAATAATTATTGTAAGAATACGTAGCTGTCAAACGAGTGGCAGGAGCTAATAGATATTCTACACGACCATTGAACGATGTTTTGTCATAATCAGAAGCAGCCATCCAGCTATTTTTTTGGTCGGCAAAGAAGCCCCCGATGTAAATACCGAACTTTCCTTGCGTTGCTCCAGCTCCATATTGTACACGTCTGTATCCCCACTGGTCAAACTGTATTCCCAACTTAGCCGTTGGTACAGCCGTCGGACGGTGGGTAATAAAATTGATTGCTCCACCAACTGCTTCGGGTCCATAAATCGAAGAAACAGGCCCTTTTACTACTTCTACCGAACTGATAGCGAATTGATTATATTCTAAAATCGAATTATGATTAAACACCCCCATCGGACGAATCGGCACGCCGTCTTCCATGTATAAGAAATACGCATTGGTCGTCATTGGCTGACGAATTGCCATCGAGTGTTGCTCATTACCTAAATTAACCATCAATACACCTGGTACTTTATTAACAATTTCATACATGGCGGTTGGCTTCGCCTCGTCAATCATTTTAGGGGTAAGTTTAGAAATCGCAATAGGCGATTGCGTACGTAAACCTGCTTCTCTACTAGCCGTTACCACTACTTGCTGTAAGTTTTCAACCGCAGGTTCCAGTGCCACTACAATTTTTTGACCTGTCTGAATCGCAATCATTTGTTTCTGAAAACCGATACACGAAACAAGAATTTCGCTTACTTTTTCTTTGGTAGAGAACGTAAATTCTCCGTTTACATTGGTGACTCCACCAACTGTTTTTCCAACTACGGATACCGAAGCCCCAACCACAGGTTCTTGCGTTGAGCTATCGTATATTTTTCCTGATAATACGGTTTGAGCAAATGATATATGAGAGGCT
>JALRIJ010000038.1 GCA_023255485.1 Flectobacillus sp. | reverse complement strand
CATAAAGGCATTGCTCATCCTCTGAAAGTTGAGCAAAATTCGACAAAAAAGCATTTTCAGACTCATTGAGAATATGAGCATATTTTTTTTCAACAAAACTGAGTAAGTAATGAAAATAGCCCAAGTAATATTTGGGTTCAAGCTCTATTTTTTCAGGCATTGGAACGAGTGATTTCAGTATTTATTCAAAAGTCCTACTTTTTTGGCTGAATGAAAATAAAAGGATACTTTTTTTCTTAACTTGTAGGACAATCATCTTTTATATTATGACTGCTAAGCAAGTTATTGAATCATTACACGCCAAAGGGCTTTTATCAGAAGAGGAAGCTCGTCGATTGACGCAGGAAGAAAAGGCTCGTCCCTTTTCGCTTTTTTATGAATTAAGACTCTTACTTTATTTAGGGATAGTCCTACTCTGTGCGGGTCTTGGAACATTGGTGTATCAGCACTTGGATTCACTTGGACATCAGGCTATTGTAGGCTTTATTTCCTTGGCAATGTTTGGTACGTTCGCTTATGCGTATTTTCATCGAAAAGCTTTTTCTTGGGATGAAGTTCATGCGAGTAAACTGGAGGACTTTTCCTTGCTGGCTTCCGCTTTGTTATTTCTTATTTTAGAAGGATATGTGCAATATCAATATCGCCTTTTCGGAGAACGCTATGAGCTCGCCACTTTCTTGCCTGCCCTCGTTTTTTTTCCCTGTGCTTACATTTTTGATCACCGAGGCGTATTGGCAATGGCAATTACTGCTTTGGCTTCTTGGTTAGGAATTAAAATAGCTCCCGTATCACTTTGGTGGACTGCTAATTTCTCGTCTTTCTCCTTAATTAACACCGCTATACTTTTGGGAATCGCATTAGCAACAGTCGGAATCCTTTCGGAAATCTATCAGCGCAAAAAACATTTTACGTTTACCTACTTACTTTTTGGATTGAATCTTGCCACAGTAGCTGCGTTAGTGGGGTTGTTTCAATATAGTTACCATGTAACTTATGCGGTAGTTGTAGCTATTTTAGCCTTGTTTGCAGTAGGATATGCCCGTCGAACACAAGCTTATCAGTTTTTACTTATGGCAGTCATTTATGGATATATCGCATTTACTTATTGCTTGTCTTTTATACCTCTCCCGACAGACTTAGATGCTTGGTTAATTGTCTTATATTTTATTTTTTCAGGTATTGCTGTTATCGCTTTTTTATTAAATATTAAACGTATTTTGAAGAATTAAGCTTATGGCTACGTTCTTCTTTTTTAAACAATAAAAGTCTATGAAAGGCTACCCTTCCGCATTCGTTGAGCAACTAGCAATCATTCGTAAAGTACGTACTTGGCAGGAAGACAAAAAGCTTTCTGCTACGCAGGTCGGCGAACTGTTAGCTCACTATTCTAATGATTTGTATCAGCCCAATGTATTTATTAAGATTGGACTTTTTTTATTTACGGGCTTAGCCTGTAGCTTTTTTACAAGTTTAATGTTTTTAATTTTTGCTCCTGCTTTTACGAATTCCTTTGAACAGGAAACCCTTTTTTTGAGTACAGTCTTAAGTATTAGTTTTGCGATTGCCTTAGAATACGTCATTCGAGTGAAGCATTTTGTCAGTGTAGGGATAGATAATGCCTTGCTCTATGCTTGTTTAATAACGATTTTCTATGGGGTGAACATGCTGCTAGGAGCTTACTTGAGTTCGACAACGATTCTTCTAGGTATGGCTCTAATCGCCCTTTTGGCTACGATTCGTTACGGAGATTCGTTGGTTGGAGGAGCTACCCTATTTCTTTTTACTTGTACACTAATTTCATTTTTAGATAGATATGAATTAGGAAAAACCTTAATGCCATTTATTACAATGGGCTTTGCTGCAGCTGTTTATTGGCTAGTGTTGTATTGTCAAAAGCGAGAAGATGCTTTCTATTACGAAACTTGCTACGATTTTTTAGAAGTAATGAGCTTGTTGTTATTTTATTCAGGAGGTAACTACTTAATTGTGCGAGAAGGTAATGCATTATTACATGATATCTACAGTAAACCATCTCCACAAATTGCCAACGCTCCACTATTTTATTTTTTCACTTTGAGTATTCCTTTAGCCTATCTATTTTTTGGACTAAAAAAGCAAAATCGATTGATATTAGGAGTAGGTGGATTGACACTCGCTTTTTCTATTTTTACCTATCGTTATTACTTTGCGATAATGCCAATTGAATGGGCATTAACATTAGGTGGTGTCGCCTTGATAGCGATAGCATTATTTTTTATCCGTTATTTGAAAATAGAACGAGGAGGCTTTATTGACAAAGAACAACATGGTAGTCTAACGCAAGGCTTAACCGAAATTGCTCTGAGCCATTTGGTGCAAGATGTACTTCCAAAACAACCTACGAAAGGAGAGGAAGGCTTTCGAGGAGGTGACTTTGGCGGCTCTGGGGCAGGAGAAGATTATCAATAAGTTGGTAAAAGATAAAAGGATAGAAAGATAGAGTTAAAAAGTAGTACTTTTTATTGATTTTTTGATAATAAATACTCAAATATTAGCCTTTTTTCGTGAATTATTTTTGAAAAATGTATATTTGTTATGTTAAAAAATGTGCACTAAGATATACTAATAAAGTCTTTTTTGGCCTAATAAAATTTGGCAAAAGTACATTTTTGCATAATAATCAATAAATTATATTCAATTTCCCTATAACATAATTCCAAAAAACAATGAAAACCGTCAATTCCTACAACTTTGCAGGCAAGCGTGCTTTAGTTCGTGTAGATTTCAACGTACCTTTAAATGAGCGTTACGAAATTACGGATGATACTCGTATCAAAGCTACTATTCCAACAATCACTAAAATCCTTAACGACGGTGGTTCTGTTATCTTAATGTCTCACCTAGGAAGACCGAAAGATGGCCCAACAGAAAAATATTCATTAAAACACTTGGTTACGCCTCTTTCTGTAGTATTTGGTCGTCCTGTGAAATTCGCTGACGATTGTATTGGTGCTTCGGCTAGCGAGCAAGCAGCTGCTTTACAACCAGGTGAAATTTTATTATTAGAAAACCTTCGTTTCTACAAAGAAGAAGAAAAAGGAAACGTTGAGTTTGCTGAGAAATTATCGAAATTAGGTGATGTATGGGTAAACGATGCCTTCGGAACGGCTCACCGTGCTCATGCTTCAACTGCTGTGATTGGTCAATTCTTTGCAGACCGTGTTTGTGGTTATGTAATGTTGGCTGAATTAGAAAATGCAAAGAAAGTATTAGATGCTCCAGAACGTCCGTTTACAGCGATTATGGGAGGTTCTAAAGTTTCTGATAAAATCATGATTATCGAACGCCTTCTTGATAAAGTAGATAACTTAATCATTGGTGGAGGTATGACTTATACGTTCTCATTAGCAGAAGGTGGTAAAATTGGCAAGTCTATTTCTGAACCAGATAAAGTAGATTTAGCAAAATCGTTATTAGAAAAGGCTGTAGCTAAAGGTGTTAAAATTTATATGCCATTAGATAATACATGTGCAGATAAATTCTCTAACGATGCAGAACGTCAAATCGTTGATCGTGGCGAAATTCCAGATGGTTGGGAAGGTCTTGACATTGGCCCTAAATCAGTAGCGTTATTTAGCGAAATTATTGCTACGTCGAAAACGGTTCTTTGGAATGGTCCAATGGGTGTATTTGAGTTCCCTAACTTTGCAATCGGTACAAATGCTATTGCAGATGCTGTCGTGAAAGCAACTGAAGAGAACGATGCCTTCTCACTAATTGGTGGTGGAGATTCTGCCTCAGCGGTAAACAACGCTGGCTATGGCGACCGTGTATCATACGTATCAACAGGTGGTGGTGCCTTATTAGAATACATGGAAGGTAAAACTCTTCCAGGGGTTGCTGCTTTAGAAGACTAATGTTTTTTAAAAGCGATATAACAAAGAAGCGAGGCAATTTTTGTCTCGCTTTTTTTGTTAATACCTTTGTAGGAGCACTACAATAACCAAGGCCAATCTTTTTAAATAGCATATTTTATGTACTTTCAACAAGAACCTATCGCTACGACTGCTCATTATCTGCTCAATGATAGTCGTCAAGTATCTTCTCCGATTAATTCTATTTTTTTTGCGATAAAAGGACTTCATCACGATGGACATCGTTATGTCTGGGATTTATATAGACGAGGAGTTCGAGAGTTTGTCGTGGAAAGTGCAGCTTGTACTCCCGCTTTCTTGGAAGAGTTAGAGGCAATGCCCGAAGCCAAAGTATGGCAAGTGGCTAACAGTGTTTTAGCCATGCAGGATGTTGCCAGACAACGTCGAGAAACCTTTTCTATTCCCGTAATTGGTATTACAGGAAGTAATGGGAAAACCATTGTGAAGGAATGGCTTTATCAACTGCTGATTAATCGCTTCAAAATAGTGAAAAGTCCTAAAAGTTATAATTCACAAATTGGAGTGCCCTTGTCTGTATGGCAAATGAATGATAGTCACTCGTTGGCAATTTTTGAGGCAGGTATTTCACTTCCCAACGAAATGGATGCTTTAGAGAAAATAATTCAGCCATCTATTGGAATTTTTACGAATATTGGAACTGCTCACAGTGAGTTTTTTGAAAATAATAAACAAAAAATACAAGAAAAATTAAAGTTGTTTCGGCATACTAAAACACTTATTTATTGTGCTGATTATGTAGAAATCGACGAAACTGTTCGGAGTCAATTTGTTCATGAAAATCCAGCTTGTGAGTTAATCTCATGGTCGAGGGTATTATCTGGAGGGGTGAGAGTCGATTGGCAAGTAGCTACCAATAACACCTCCTTAACGATGGTTTATAAGGAAAAGGAAATGATTTTTGACCTCCCTTTTACGGATGAAGCTTCTATTGAAAATTGTATCTACTGTATTTTGGTTTTATTGCACACAGGCTATAGTCCAGAAGAAATACAGGTTCGTTTACAAATTTTACGTCCTGTCTCTATGCGTTTAGAACTGAAGCAAGGTGTAAAAGGAAATTATTTAATTGATGATACTTATAACAATGATTTAGCAGGATTAACGATTGCACTGAATTTTTTGGCACAGCAGCAACAACGCTCAACCAAAGTGGTTATTCTGAGCGATGTCTTAGAATCGGGTATGGTTGAGCACGAATTGTACCATCATATTGCCCACATTGTCAAAGAAAAGGATATTGCGGTTTTTGTAGGTATTGGAGAAACGATAACAAGGCACTATGAAGTATTCATGCAGGCTCTGAAAGGAGATACAGGAAGGCATCAGTTTTACTTTTTCAAGACGACTGAAGATTTCGTACACAGTACCTTGATAAAAACGATAGAAGATAGCGTTATTTTGGTCAAGGGAGCTCGTTTATTTGGCTTTGAGCAGATTGTAAAGACGCTTGTCCAAAAAACGCATGGAACGGTCTTAGAGACCAATTTAGATGCAATTACCCATAACCTCAATTACTTTAGAGATAAAATAGGCCGTCAAACCAAAATTATGGTGATGGTTAAGGCTTTTGCCTATGGCTCTGGAAGTGCAGAGGTAGCCAACCTGTTACAATTTCATGGGGTTGATTACCTCGCTGTAGCTTACACTGACGAAGGAGTTGTTTTGAGACAAAATGGAATCTTTCTCCCTATTATGGTCATGAATGCTTCTCCCAATGACTTTGAGAAATTAATTAACTATCAACTAGAACCTGAGATTTATAGCTTAAGAATGTTGCAAGAGTTTGCAAATTATTGCAAAGGGCATAATATAGGCTCAAAAATCCATATAAAGTTAGATACAGGAATGCACCGTTTGGGCTTTGAGTCGAATGATATCCCTACATTATTGGCGATTCTTAATCAACATCCGATGTTACATGTCGCCACTATTTTTAGTCATCTTGTTGGGGCGGACGAAGCCCAATTTGATGACTTTACAAAGCACCAGATAGCCGATTATGACCAGATGTCTCAACAGATAATGAATGGACTCCATCAGTCGTGTATTCGCCATTTGGCCAATTCCGCAGGGATTGCTCGTTTCCCAGAGGCTCGTTTTGATATGGTTCGTTTAGGCATTGGATTATATGGGGTTGCTGCTACGCCAGAAGACCAAGTAAACCTCATGACTGTGGGGACATTAAAAACGGTTATTTCTCAGATAAAGCATATTAAACAAGCTGATACTGTGGGGTATAGTAGAAGAGGAGTTTTGAAAAGAGATACTGTGACCGCTACGATTGCCATTGGTTATGCTGATGGTTACGACCGTGGTTTAGGACGAGGAGTGGGAGAGGTTCTAGTCGGAGGTAAACGCTGTAAAACAGTAGGGAATGTATGCATGGACATGACAATGATTGATATCACAGATGTGCCTAATGCAAAAGAAGGTGACGATGTTATTGTCTTTGGAGAAGGATTGACGATTGCTGAATTAGCTTCTCTTATAGGAACAATTCCCTATGAAATTATTACAGGAGTAAGCGAGCGAGTGAAGCGAATTTACTATCAAGTATAGTCTAAAAAACAAAAAGGATGGAAGCTAGAAGCTTTCATCCTTTCAAATAAGTTGTACAAAGTCTCCTTTGCTTATCCAATTAGTTTATTCTATAAAAATGGTTAATGTTGATGCAAATATGTGCAATGTTTTTTTTATATGCAAGCTTTTATTGAAAAATATTGCATTTATTTATTCAATTTTTTCTTTAATTGTTTAAAAAATATATTATTTTTGATTACCCATATAAAATGCTGCAAATAATATTGAATTATTAACAGTCAGAGAAAAAACTCTGTATTTACCACATCGTAGAAGTATGTTAAAGGAAGAGCGTCAGCAATTAATTTTAGAGAAATTAAATACGGATAAAAAAGTTACATTAGTGCAATTAGGGCAACTCTTGTCGGTGTCTTACGATAGTATTCGTAGAGATATTATTGAACTAGAAGATAGAGGCCTTCTCAAGAAAGTGCATGGAGGAGCAATTGCTAATTCCTATCTGACTATGAATGCTGATCAAGGAAAAGGAGGGTTAGCCAACACAGAGTTTAATATCATTACTAAGAAAGCCCTACGTTTAATTGAGAATCATCGTATTATCTTAATGGACGGAGGAACTACCAATTATCATATTGCAGCTCAATTACCTAAAAATTTAGAAATAACAATCGTTACGAATAATCCTCATTTGGCGGTGGTCTTAGCAGAACATCCCAAAGTAGATGTTATCTTGTTGGGAGGTACTTTCTATAAACGCTACCAGATTACAATGGGTAGTAAAACCTTACAAGATTTATCGCAAATTCATGCAGATATATACTTTATGGGAGTGAATGGCGGTCATCCTGACAAAGGTTTATCTATTCGCCAGTTTGAAGAGTCTGTTTTAAAACAAAAGATGATGAGTGTCTCTGCTAAAACGGTTACGTGTTTAATTGAAGAGAAAATCAACAGTGTGGAGCATTATAAAGTCTGTGATATAAAAGAGGTAGATGGGATTATTACAAGTCTCTCTGCCGAGCATCCTGTACTAGAAGAATTTGCAAATAAAGGAGTGAAATTATATTAATAGGTAAGGAAGGAGCAAAATAAAAAAGGTGTGAGACAATCAAATGTCTCACACCTTTTTTATTTTGAAGCAATTAATACTTGTGTATGTAATGTTAAGAAAATACTTACTGCAAATAATAGAATTCCTAATACAAAAAATAAATTTGGCTTTGTTCCTGGAATGTTATTGTCGCCTAATGCTGATTCGTATGGATTTTCTGGATTATAACGAACAGGCATCACATCGCCTTCTGCTAACTTATCCATTCCCTTATCTGATTCGATTTTAAATTGGCGACCATTTACATTGAATGAAACAATTGGGAAGAAGATAGGAGATTGTCCTCTTTTGTCACTTCTCTCGTATCGCTTTGTGATTTCAACAATGCGTCCTTGCGTTAATTGAGACTGTTGAAACCAATATTTTCTTCTTTGTGAAGTAACGATTCCTACTACAAATAAACCAATTGCAATTACAAAAAATGCGTACATCACACTGTGAGGTAGTCCGTTGAATGCTTCTGTGGGACGACCTGATATTAATAATATTGAACTTAATACACTTTCCATTTTAGTACTTTTTATATTTTTCCTGACCTAGTTTTTCTGTCTTTTTGACTTTGTTCTTTACAAATGTCACATAAAAGTTACTAAAAATCAAGTGCTTAACAACTAGCATCTTAGTGGCTCTCAGTGCTCTAAAAAGGTGTTTTTGAGTATTTTTAGTTATATTTTTATACAAGGATATTATTTGTAATCGCTATTTTGTTGTTTTTGCATTTTTTTTGTCATTTTGAAGAAAATCATAGCCTTATTTTACAAATATTTTTTTTTAATAATTTTAAATTTTTTTTGTACTATTTTTATTTTTGTAAGATTTAGAAATAATCTTAATATATCTATTTGTACTATTTTTAGTATAAAAAATGATGATTTTAGATATGATTTATCTAAAAAAAATGTAAAAAAATGATTTTTAGGGCTGTAATTATCCTTTTTTTATTTTTTTTACATTTTTATATATAATGAAAATATTTTTTTAGTATGCTAATTATGACGAGTTAAATACTACTAAATGCTAGATGTAATGGATTATGACAGAGCGTCTTTTAAGGGAATAGATAGGGAGTTGATTATAAATACTTATCCACTTTAGTCAGTGACTAGTGGCAATGATAGAATAAAAAAAGGGGAGTTGTGTTAGTGCAGCACAACTCCCCTTTTAGGATTTTTTCTTTAATTTAAATCTAGCTTTTCACAAGCTTTCATAGATGCTGTTTGCTCGGCTTTCTTTTTAGAATATCCTTGTCCCATCGAGAAAGACTCTTCGTCAACATAGATGACAGCTGTAAATTCTTTATTGTGTTTGCTTCCTTCCTCAGTGATGTCAAAACGAATCTGTTTTCCTTCACGTTGAGCCCATTCAATCACAATAGATTTAAAGTTTGGATTGTTTGAAACGACTGTGTCAATATCAAAATGTTGTGTTAAGATAGATTTGACAACAAACTTCTTAGTAAAGCGAAACCCTTTGTCCATATAAATTGCACCGATAAGTGCTTCGAGGGCATCGCCATACATTGAAGTTCGAGCAAGGACAGTTTTTCTATTCCCGTCATATTCTACGAGCTTGTCGAGTCCAATCTTACGAGCAACTACATTAAGTGATTCACGGCTTACCATTCTCGAACGGATTTCAGTTAAGAAACCTTCGTCTTTGAATGGGAATTTTTTAAATAAATATTCGGCCGTAATCATTCCTAATACCGAATCACCCAAAAATTCTAATCGTTCATTCGACTCCTTGTAACCTCCTTTAATCGTACTTTCCTTAGATACCGAAGAGTGCATAAATGCCAGGCGGTATAAAGTTAAATTGGAAGGTTTGTCGCCAATAATATGTTCAACAGCGTTCCTTAGTTTTTTATCCTTAGGGTCGCTTGAAAAAAAATCAATAATGGGTGAAAGCATAGTTAATGTAGCAATAAGCAATCTGAAAAGGCAATAAGCCTTAGATGAGTAGGTGAAAGTGAGTACTTAAAGAACAAAACATCTCTTACGCAGCTATTGCTTATTGCTTAAATCAAAGACTATATTTTTTTGAAAATTACTGTCGCATTATGGCCACCAAAACCGAAACCGTTACTCATTGCTACGTTAATTTCACGAGCTTGAGCTTTGTTTAACGTTAAGTTAAGGCGATTATCAACGGCTGGATCTTCATTCACATGGTTAATTGTAGGCGGAACTACTTGGTGTTGAATTGCCAAGATAGAAGCAACCGCTTCAACAGCTCCTGCACCACCTAATAAGTGACCAGTCATTGACTTTGTAGAGCTAATATTCAAATTGTAGGCATGCTCACCGAACAAGCTTACAATTGCTTTTAACTCTTGTGGATCTCCTAATGGAGTAGATGTACCGTGAGTATTAATATAATCAACTTCTTCTGGTTTAATTTGAGCATCGTCAAGAGCATCTTGCATCGAAAGTAATGCTCCATAACCTTCTGGATGTGGTGCTGTAATATGATAAGCATCTGACGAGAAGCCACCACCAATCATTTCTGCATAGATTTTCGCTCCACGAGCCACTGCATGGTCGTAGTCTTCCAAAATTAATGCACCTGCACCTTCACCTACGACAAAGCCATCACGTTCTGCATCATAAGGGCGTGATGCCGTTTTGGGATCGTCATTACGTTCAGACATAGCACGCATGGCAGTGAATCCACCAACAGAAGCTACAGTCACAGGAGCTTCTGAGCCACCCGTAATACATACTTTTAAGCGACCAAGACGAATGTAGTTGAAAGCATCAATAATAGCATTGTTAGCAGACGAACATGCTGAAACAGTGACATAGTTCACTCCTCTGAATCCGTGACGAATAGAGATTACGCCAGAGGCAGAATCTGCAATCATTTTTGGAATAAAGAATGGATTAAATTTTGGAGTACCATCGCCTTTCGCAAAATTGAAGCATTCATCTTCAAATGTACGGAGTCCACCGATACCAGAACCCCAGATTACCCCTACTTTATTTTTATCGATAGTTTCCATATCGAAACCTGCATCTTGAATTGCCTCATCAGAAGCTACAATTGCATATTGTGCAAAATGATCCATTTTGCGTGCTTCTTTTGCAGGAACAAACTTTGTAATATCAAAGTTCTTAAGTTCACATGCAAACGTCGTACGAAACTTTGAAGCGTCAAATTTGGTGATATAGTCACAACCACTTACACCATTACTAAGACCTTCCCAGTACTCTGCGACGGTATTTCCGATTGGAGTCAATGCTCCGATTCCAGTAACAACTACACGTTTAAAGCTCATGAGGTGAATTGTTTTTCATTTATTTAGATTGCCTCTGCGAACTAATCCTGTTAGCAGAACTTTCTTCTATGCGGTAATTTGGTATGTTTTAAGGTTATAAACAGATAACCTTAAGCTATTGAATTAGCGTTGATGTCAGTAAAAAAAAGTGCTAACTTGAAAACAATTTATTAAGACTGAAGCCAGTCAGTAAAAATCATTAGCAAATTAGCACTTTTAAACGTTAATTACTTAGCGTGTTCTTCAAGGTATGAGATCGCATTTCCCACTGTTTGGATTTTCTCTGCTTGATCATCTGGAATACTCAAGTTGAATTCTTTCTCAAGTTCCATAATCAATTCTACTGTATCCAATGAGTCTGCACCCAAATCGTTTGTGAATGACGCATCTGGCGTAACTTCTGAAGCTTCAACGCCTAGTTTCGCAACGATTATTCCTTTTACTTTTTCTGCAATATCTGACATTTTTAGAACAATTTTTTGGTTAGAAAAACGGTGCAAAGATGATGATTTAAAATTAGATTATCAAACAAAATTGGATAACCTTTATTTCAATTTTCTTTTTGCCTTAGAAAATTCATGAATCATAAGGCAATTTTACATCTTTTTACTGTTTCTATACCATTTAAGATTAAAAATTTTGTTTGTTTATGCCTAAATCTCCCTTGGAAGGAGTGAAAAGCGTGGCAATTTACTATTTCCTTTAAATTAATTCAAATATCTTTTGAATTACCTTAAAAACAAAGAGACGCTGCACCCAAGAGTCCAGCATCGTTTCCTAAGGTTGCTCTCTTGATTGTCAGGCCATTAGCATGGTATTTCGTTAACCATTTGGTCAATTTACCTTGCATTGAGGGTAAAATGTAGTCGAAAGAAGCAGACAATCCACCACCAACAAGAATGAGGTTGATGTCTAAAATAGCAACTAAGTGACATAAATTTTCTCCTAGTAGTTCACCTACACGTTCAAATATTTGAAGGGCAAGGGTATCTCCGCTCGCAGCAGCAGCTACTAAACCAGTCGTAGAAATTGTTCCATCATCTGGTAGTTGAGTTTCTGCTGTAAAATGGCTACGCATCTCTGTTGCAAGGGCTAATAACTCATTTTTGCCAATATTTCGTTCTAAGACCCTTCCATTTGCCGATGGTGTGTGTCCTGGTTCCATCGCATTACCACGTCCTCCTGTGAAGACTTTTTTGCCAATGATTGCCGCTCCACCAACTCCAGTACCAAGAGTGATAAAGATGTAACTTTCGTCGATGCGTTCTTCTCCGAAATAGAATTCGCCTAATGCGGCAGCATTAGCATCATTTTCAAGGTAAAAGTGTACATTGGCAAATTTATTCTCTAATATATCTACTAAAGGAACATTATTGAGCTCAGGAATTGCCGTAATTTCAATAGGAGTTCTACGAGATGAGTCAAGCATTCCGGGTAACCCAATTCCTACTTTCGTGATTTCTGGATTATCAATCAGTTGAAGCGCAATTGCTTCTCCAAGACGATCAACAAAGTGACCAGAAGTACGCCAACTTACGGTATCGTGACTATAAAAGTTAGAAAGGTGACCTGTTTCTGAATTTACGATGCCCATTTTTACATTCGTTCCTCCGATGTCAATGCCTAAATATTCAACTGCAGCCATGTAATTTAAATTTATTATGTATGATGTGGGGATATTGGAAATTTATATCAAAAATACGGTAAAAGTTTGGAAGGTTTATCCTTCTTTTTGATATAAATTAGGAATTCATCGTTCAAATTTCACTCCTTTTAGTAGTTTAGTTGGCTAAACCAGCTTTTTTTAGACGATCCACTATTTCAAAAACCGCTGGGCATACTTTCGTGTTTTCGAGTGTTAATGCCATGATGCCAGCAATATTTTTCCGATCCGTATGAGGGTATTCACGACAAGCTCGTGGGCGAATATCATAAATTGAACAGTAATTATCTGCTCCTAAAAAAGTACACGGTGACGAATTTAAGACATAGTCTTTATCAGCATCCAAATGTAAATGTTTGGCAATAAGTTCAACAGGACGCATTTTTAGATGCTTAGCAATGCGGTCAATATCGTTATCCGTAAAAATTGGGCTAGTTGTTTTACAACAATTAGCACATTTCAAGCAATCTACTTCGTCAAACACATCGTCGTGTTGTTTGTGAAAAGCTTGGTCTAAGTTACGTACTTTTTTATTACGTAATTTATCAAAAAAACGTCTGTTATCAGGGAAGGTTTTGACGTTCTCTGCGTTAAAATCTTCTATCGAATCTTCGTTATAAATCATAATGATGCTGAAAACTAGCGGTTAACGCTAGTTGTTATGTGGTATTTTATTGAATGATAGCAATTTTACTGACTAAGGTATCTTCTCCTTTGGCATTCATTGAAAATATAAAATAAATGCCTGTAGCTACTTTATTTCCACTTAGTGTACGAGCATTCCAAACAGCAGTACCTCCATTGGCTCGGGTTTCATAAACAAGAAACCCCGTGGCATCGGTAATTTTTAGATAGGCATTTTCGGTTAAGCCTTCGATACCGATTAGCCCTGTGAAATCACTTTTTACAGGATTAGGGAAAACTTTGACATTCGTCTGTTCACTAGGTGCCTCGGTGGCGGTGCCTGTATAAGAAACCATTCCTTTATTGGTTCGGATGTAGACTTCGCCTGTATTTCCTGCTACGCCTATGTAGCTAATTTCGTTGCTGGGTAGGGGAGTGTTTGAAATAGTAAAGTTACTAACTAATTCGGAAGCATCAGACGTGAATAGAAAAATACCGTTTTTTGTGCCAATCCATTTACGATTGCCACCATCAATGGCAATACTCGTAATCGTTTCTGTGCCTAATAAGCGTCTTTTTTCAAAAATAGGAGTATAGGCATCAAATGTCTTGCCTGTGAAGACCGAAGGAGGGTAGTCGAACACAGCGACCCCTTTGTCTGTACCTACCCAAAGTTGCCCATTTTTGTCGAGGCACATACTTTTAACGGTATTACTAGGCAAATTACCCGCTCCTTTGCCCGTGTATAGGTAAACGACTTGGTTTTTAGGACTGATAACCATGAGGCCTTGACCTGAACCTTGGCGGATCCATTTGTTTCCTTCTTCATCAGTCAGAATAGAATCTTTACGGACACTATATAAGGTATCTAAACTAGATGGGCTAACTGACTTGAAAACCCCTGTGAAGTTGCTAACGAGCCCCATTTGTTTATCCGCAATCCATGTTTTACCTTGATTATCCTGTAAGGCTTTTTGTGGTTGTTTGATGGTATTGCCTAGTAAAAGCGTACTATTTTGAGTTGTTAGGCTGAGAATACTACTACTTTGTCCTGTGCAGAGCAGAAAAGAGTTGGCATCGCTTCCTTTTTCAATGGATGAGATAGCTGAACCCACTTGAGTAATAGGGGTAGAAATCCCTTTGGCATATTGATATAAAAGTCCTGTTCCATCAATCCAATACAGTTCATTATTGTTTTCGGCAATCGTTGTATGCTTCGTAAAAAGGGTTTTCCAATTACCGTAGTATTGCAAATTAATAGTGGCAGATGCCCGAGCTACTCTGATGCCTATTGGAGTGGATAAGTAAATACTATCGTTTGCAAAAACCGTTTTATAGACCGATAGCGATGCTCCATTTTCACCTAAATTCTGATAGGTCTCTTTGATTTCCTGCTTCGTTAAATCTAAGACTACTAATCCGAAATCATAGGCTAAATAGGCCATGCTATTTTTAAAAGCAATATGATTAGCGGCTTTGGAGCCTAGAATCCCGTTGGCATCTCTAAGTAGGCTGATAGGGCTAATTTGGGTAGGCTCGTCTTGGTTGTCAAGGCTTAGCAAGTCAATCATACCTGTTTGGTAGGCAATTAATAGCTTTTTGGTGTCACTATTGTAAGCCAGCTTCGTAATTTGATTTTCGGAAAGTCCATCCAATTTAGAGAGTTTTATTGCTTCTTGAGCTTGCTTATCAAAATAGAAGAAACCGTTTTCAGTAGCACAATAGATATGCGTATTGACAATTGCTAGGTCTTTGGCATTTAAGTAGCTAAAATGCGTTCGCCAAGTGCCAATTTGTCCACTGCAAGGAATGGAAAAAAGGCCAATGAATATACCCAAAAAGAAAGCTCGCATGGTACTAGAGTAAGAATGGTAGGATGTGTTTGAAATCAATAGGCCATAATCTATTCACAAGGATTACGGCATGGCCTGATGGAAACATTTACGACAACGAGCTTCGTAACTATCTGTTTCTCCGAGTAATACTTGAGTCGTAGAGGCACTTTTTCGGTAAGAATAATTCGCTAAATCGCCACAAACGACACAAATGGCATGAACTTTGGTTACATATTCTGCGGTGGCCATTAAAGAAGGCATAGAAGCGAACGGTTTTCCAAAGGAGTCCATATCAAGACCTGCGACGATGACTCTTTTCCCGTTTTTAGCAAGGATATTAACCACATCTACGATTTCATTGTCAAAAAACTGAGCTTCGTCAATGCCTACCACTTCACAGTCGCCTACTAAGAGTAAAATTTCTTGGGCAAGGTGTACGGGGGTAGAGCGTATACTGGAAGCTTTATGGGATACGATATTTTCTTGGTGATAACGAGTGTCGATAGCAGGCTTAAAAATTTCAACTTTTTGTTGGGCAATCGTAGCACGAGTAAGACGACGAATAAGTTCCTCTGTTTTACCTGAAAACATAGACCCGCAGATTACTTCAATCCATCCAGTGCGTTTTTCTCCTTGTTGATGCGGTCTTTGTAAAGGTTCTATAAACATAAAAAATAATAAATTTGATTGTTGATACCACGAAGATACAATAAATAATAAGTAAAAAATTGAAGGCTTTGGGTAAAAAACGCTAAATAATACGTATATTAGTGGGTAAATAATTGCTCACATTGAGACGCAGACAAGTGTGGTTGAGTTTTACTAGTATTTTGTACATTAAAAACAGATAAGTAGAAGGAATTATTAAAAAAAACTGTGGCGATCTAAGTAATCCTGTTCATAATAAGGTATTTACCTCTTAGATCGCAGTAACGTTGGTATTAATTTATTGCTCATACTTAGTAACCCTAAAATAGATAATGCTCATGAAAACAATTAAACAATGGCTAACGGAATATAGTCATATTTATCACGAAACGATGAATAATATGATTAATCAGATTTCAATTCCTCTCATTTTTTTTTGTATTGTAGGCTTTTTCTTTTCGCTTAAATTACCATTTCTAAAATTAGGAGATATCGAAGCAAATGTTGCCCTTTTTGCGATTCTCTTTCTTAATGCATATTACTTTATCCTATCTAAGCCACTTGCTGCTGGCATCTTCCTTTTCTCTTTAACGTGTTGTCTTGTTTGTTATTTGATAGAACAATTACATTTTGTTCCACTCATCCAATTTTGCATGACGATTTTTGTGTTGGCAGGAGTAGGGCAGTTACTTGAAAGAGGAACTATCACCAAAAAATTATCTTTCCTGCATTATTTACATTACTTAATGATTACGCCCGCATTATTGATGAGCTTCATTTATGAACGCTTAGGAATTAGTCATTAAATCTCATCCTTTATAATGTTACCAAATTAGGAAACAATCAACCATTCATACCATTCTTGAACCAACAGCACTAGGTATTCGTTACTTAGTGCTGTTATTTTTAAACACAGAAAACGATGTTCTTAATTTTCCTTGGTATTGTGGCTTTGATGGCTGGATTTGCTATCAACACGCCCGCATTTACATTTTCTCGTTATGCTCGTCCTGTTAAATTAACTGGGGCAGTATTGGTAATAGTGGGTATCTTCTCGTCAAGTATTCGCCAGATAGATGCAGGCGAATTGGGGGTGCAGTCTTTATTTGGTAGTGTTAAAGATGCGACACTCGGTAGTGGTTTGAATTTTGTGAACCCTTTGTCGAATATCACAATTTTTGATGCTAAAACTCAAAATTATACGATGTCTGCTGTTCGGGATGAAGGCGATAAAGAAGGAGATGATGCCATCCGTGTATTGACGGCTGATGGACTCGAAGTAGTCGTTGATTTAACCGTTTTGTATCGTGTCATTCCTACGGAAGCTCCTAGAATTTTGAGAGAAATAGGGGAGAATTATAAAGACAAGGTAATCCGTCCAATTACACGTACTAAAATTCGTGATAATGCAGTTTATTATGATGCAGTAGCTCTGTATTCGACTAGAAGAGATGAATTTCAGAATCGTATTTTCAAAGATATTGAAAAGAATTTACGAGCAAGAGGAATTTTGTTAGAACAGCTTTTAGTACGTAATATCAACTTACCAACTTCTGTAAAGCAGACAATTGAGTCAAAAATTAATGCGGAACAAGATGCTCAAAAAATGCAATTTGTCTTACAGAAAGAAAAACAAGAGGCAGAACGAAAACGAGTAGAAGCTCAAGGGATTGCCGATTATCAGAAAATTTTATCGACGGGTTTATCGGATAAGCAGTTGCAATATGAGGCTATCAAGGCTCAAAAAGAACTAGCTCTTTCGCCTAATGCCAAAGTGATTATTATGGGAGGAAAAGGAAATGTGCCGATGATTTTGGGAGATAAGTAGTGGAGTTTGATGTTGAATGATGGATTTTGAATTTTGGATTAGCTTTCTCATCCAAAATTCAAAATCCATCATCCAAAATTCTAAAGCCCTATATCCACCAAATTACGAGTAATGTCATCAAACGTTTCACGTTGACGGATGATTTTTGCTTCGCCTTCAATGACTAATACTTCTGCGGGAAGCATACGAGAATTGTAATGAGAAGCCATTGAAAAACAATAAGCACCCGCATTTTTCATCGCAATGATGTCTCCTGCTTGTACTTCGTTCATCAAACGTTCTCCTTGTTTGCCTTCTGGAGTCCAACTAAACGTATCTGTTTCGCAGATATAAC
>JALRIJ010000389.1 GCA_023255485.1 Flectobacillus sp. | reverse complement strand
CTAACAACGACGGTAAAATTGATGACTTAGACAGAACATGGTTAGGTACTACCTTGCCAGCCTTAGAATATGGTCTTCGTTTTGATATGACTTACAAAAACTTTGACTTCTCTTTATTCGGTTCGGGTGTTGCGGGTAAATCTGGTTTTGATGTTTATACCTTGTTTAACAACTTGATGAAAAGTAGAGAAAACGTAGGGCCAGGAGTATTCAATGGTTGGACTCCACAAAATACGAGTACAACGGTTCCTGCCTTGACCTTGAAAGATAACAACAACGAAGGACGTACTTCTGATTATTTCATGGTAAATACTTCGTATTTCAAATTGCGTAATCTTCAAGTCGGTTATACCCTTAAACCAACGAAGGTTTTCTCAAGACTACGCTTATATGCAATGGCTGAAAACGTATTCTGGATTAAAAGTGCAAGTTATTTAAGCCCAGATCCAGAACGTATTGACTTAGATCCTGTACCAATTCCAAAAACGTACACAATCGGTATCAACGCATCATTTTAGGCTATTAAAAACATTAAGAACAACATGAAAAAGAACATAATTTCAGGTATTTTGGCAATGGGACTACTTGTTAGCTCATGCCAAGCACCGCTCGACTATACGCCTACGGGTGTCTTGTCATCCTCAGATTTAACGTCACCAACTGCCATTGAAGGACTAGTAACTGCGGCTTATGCAGCCATCGGGAATGGTGATATGATTGGACCAATTTATAGTAACTGGGCTTATGGTAGTGTGCGTTCGGACGATGCCTACAAAGGCGGTGGCGGAACGGGTGACGTAGGTGAAATTGATGCCTTAGAGCATTATAACTTGGTAACGCCTACGATGGATGCTTTTGTGACTCGTACATGGAAAAACTTGTTTAAGTCGATTTCAAGAGCAAATGTTGCCCTACGTGCCGTGAATACGCTTTCTGAAAGTAATTTCCCGAATAAAAAAGTACGTTTGGCTGAATTGCGTTTCTTGAGAGCTCATAGTTATTTCACGATGAAGTTGTTGTATAAAAACATCCCTATTTTTGATGAAACAGCAACGGGCGACGATATTTTAAAAACGTCAAATACCTTGCCGAACGACGAAGCATGGAACAAAATTGCGGCTGATTTTCAGTTTGCTATCGACAATTTGCCTGATACACAAGCAGAAATCGGAAGAGCGAACAAAGTAGCGGCTCAGGCTTATTTAGCTAAATTACGTTTGTTCCAAGCTTATGAGCAAGATGATAAACACAAAGTAGTGAATATCAACAAAACTCGTTTGCAAGAAGTAGTAACCTTAACACAAGCCGTGATTTCCTCAGGTAAATATCGTTTGAGCAGCGACATCGCTGAGAACTTTATTCCTGAAACAGAAAATGGTCCGGAATCAATTTTTGCGATTCAATTTACCATTAATGATGGAACAACTGCTGGTCGTTTGAGCTTTGAAGATGGTCTGAATTACCCACACGGTGCGCCTCAATACGGATGTTGTGGTTTCCATGCTCCAAGTCAAAACTTGGTGAATGCTCACGCTACGGATGCTAACGGTTTGCCTTTGTTTGACTCTTTCAATAATGATAATGTGGATTTAGCTAAGGCAACAGTTGACCCTCGTTTAGACCATACTGTAGGTATTGATGGACACCCTTACAAATATGATAATACAAAACCATTCAGCAACAGTTGGGTACGTGACCCAGGGGTTTATGGTAATTATCACACGATGCGTTATCAGCAATTAGCTACTAGTTCTTCGTATTTCAAATTGGGGCCGTTCATGGGAACATCGAAAAACTACGATATTCTTCGTTATGATGATATTTTGTTAATTCAAGCAGAAGCATACATCGAACTTGGTCAGCAAGACAAAGCTTTGCCGTTGATTAACCAAGTAAGAACAAGAGCGGCAGCAAGTACAGGTAGATTGAAAAAGTTAGACGGAACATTTGCTTCAAAATATAACGTAAAACCTTATGTTTCAGCAGGCTGGACACAAGAGTATGCACGTAAAGCATTACAGTTTGAACGTCGTTTAGAATTCGCAACCGAAGGCCCTCGTTTCTTTGATTTGGTTCGTTGGGGTATCGCAGAACAAACCTTGAATGCCTATATCGCAAAGGAAAAAGTCAGAAGACCTTTCCTTGCTACGGCGAAATTCACCGCAGGAAGAGACGAATATTTACCTATTCCTCAAGCAGAAATTACCTTTACGAATGGCTTATACAAGCAAAACCCAGGGTATTAAGATTTAAATTAAGATTGGATATTATGGTTAAAGAGGATGGCTACTGTAGTCATCCTTTTTCTAGTTGATAGCGTAAAATAACCTTAAGTAATCTACTCTTTATATTTTACATTACAAGAATCGCAGCAGATTTACTCATTACTCAGACGTAAATAAAATAATCTAACTATATTTTTCTGAGAAAAAATATAATCGATGTTAGAAAAAATCTACGATATATTAGCACAAATAGGTTAATTTATATATCAAATGTTTAATTAGTGCTAAAGTTTAAGATAGATAGCTTTTCTTTGTA
>JALRIJ010000388.1 GCA_023255485.1 Flectobacillus sp. | reverse complement strand
GTTCGGATATTTTGTTAGAATGGTATCAAGCTTTTTTATCCCATAATTAAAGCCAATAATATCTAAATTTGCTCGCATGATGGGGTAATTTGGACTAAACTCAGGAATCGCCATCGTGATTTTACGAGTCGTGTCTAAGCTTTTTACAATGCTGATTAACTCGTTGGCGATTGGGACAGATTCCTCTTTTTGTTGTTCCCAAATTTCGTTACCGATGCTCCACAAAATAACAGAAGGATGATTACGGTCACGTTTTACAAAAGCCTCTAAATCACGTTTATGCCACTCTTCGAAATAGGCCGAATAGTCGAAATCGCTTTTCTTTTCTTTCCACATATCAAAGGCTTCATCCATTACCAGAAAACCCATTTTATCGCATAAATCTAAAAGTTCGGGAGCAGGGGGATTGTGCGAAGTACGGATACCATTACACCCCATTGCTTTTAAAATTTGTAATTGACGCTCGGCAGCTCTCACATTGAAGGCACTGCCTAAACAACCTAAATCGTGATGATTACAAACGCCTCTTATTTTCATGGATTTTCCATTTAACGAAAAGCCTTTTGCTCTGTCAAAATTGAAATAGCGAATACCCAAATTGCTTGAATAGCTATCAATGATTTTACCATGAAGGGAAATCGTACGAACTGTTTTGTATAAATAAGGGTTGGAATCACTCCATAGGATTGGATTTGAAACCTGAATATCTTGCTGAATAGTGCTTGCTTGTTGAGCAGCTATCGCTGTGGTAGAGCTAGTTTGAGCGACGGTTTTCCCTGTGGCATCATACACAACGGTACGAATGGCTACTTCTTGATTGCCTTTCGTCTTGTTGTTAATGACGGTGTTTACATGAACTTGTGCCGAAGTTTGGGTAATTAAAGGCGTTGTGATAACACTTTCTTGCGGGTCGATAGCCACTGGGTTCGTAATTGTTAACCACACATTGCGGTAAATTCCAGAACCAGAATACCAACGAGAATTGGGTTGCTTACTATTATCCACCCGAACGGCAAGGGTATTTTGTTTGCCTACGTTTAAGAAAGGCGTTAAGTCATACTGGATACCGATGTAGCCAAAAGGTCTTTTTCCGAGGTAATGTCCATTAATCCATACTTCTGAAAGGCGGTAAATTCCATCGAAGCGAATTTCTACCTGTTTGTTTTTTGCTGTTGCAGGAAGCGAAAACGTTTTACGATACCAGCCTGTTCCGCCAGGTAAAGCTCCTCCGCCTGCTGTGGCTGGGTGTTTATCGCTAAACTGCCCTTCGATACTCCAATCGTGAGGAAGGTTGAGCGTTCTCCAAGAAGTATCGTTAAATGAATTATCTTTTGCTTGAGGATTATCGCCTAAGAAAAAACGCCATTCTTTATTGAAGCTAATTTCTTGACGTTCTTGAGCCGAAATAAGAAGGGAAGTAAACAGACCAAGTTGTAAGATTACCGTAAAAATGAATTTGTTCATGATTGAAAGCTTGAGTATTGTTTATGTTTTTTCTTCTAGTTCGAGATAAAAACACAAAATCTTATCTGGCATTAACAAGAAAATCCCCCTTACCAAATAGATAGTGGATTTCTAGGAAGTAATCGTACAGAATTATGTTGGGCGATAATTGTATAAAGGCTTAAATGCTAGTGCATTGAATCCAAAATTTAATATCCAAAATTCAGTATTATTACTTAATAATTTATAGTATTTATTTCAATAGCACAAAATTCACACTAATTACGGAGAGTATTACAAGGGAAAACCCTGAGTTTTCAAACTAGGTGTTTTCCCTTGTGGGGGGGACTTCTTACTTAATCTTCACGATACGGAAGTTATCCCAGCCCCAGTTGATGTCCACTTTAACACCGCCTTTTTCAGGACTTGTGTTTTGGAAGAAAAAGTCCATTTCTTTCCCTTTAATATCAGCATAAGTTGCTGTTTTAAAAGGCGTATTAATCAATGGAATACGGAAGGTTGTCCAGCCATTCGTGTTGATTTGTTTATCTGCTTTTGCAGCCCAAGGACTCCAGTAGTATTTTCCTAAAGCCCAAGCTCCCATATTGAATTCAATTTGTCCTGATTTCCAAACGCCATTTACGTTCAACTCAAAACGAAGTTCCAAATCTGTTAAAGGCGTATTGTCTGCAATAGCAGGCCAGTTGCTTGCATTGCCAGCGATTGGTGTTGCCAAATTGGCTTCCCATCCAGAACCTGCCACAACACCTTGCTGATTCCACCATAAGTAGTCGCCAGTTAGGTTAGTGATAGCTGAGTTTTTAGAGGCGTTCGCTACGATTGGCATTGGTCCCCAAGGAGCTAAAGTGTTTTTCTTATCAAAATCTAAGAATACACCCGAAGCATCACGGAACGACGTGTAAGCCGTGTTGGCTGATGTTCCACTTTTGGTAGTCATGCTAATATTTCCAGCAGTAGTTGCCCCAGCAGGTACGGTTACTACACAGGTTTTGCCATCGGTTGCAGGCACAACGCTAGTAGCAGCGACATTGCCAGGGAATACTACTTTATCAATAAAGAAGAAGTAGCTACCATAAAGCGTGATTTTGTCTCCTACATTAGC
>JALRIJ010000387.1 GCA_023255485.1 Flectobacillus sp. | reverse complement strand
TTTGAATTCTTGGATCGCCATTTCTGTCCAATGTTTCTGATTCGTAACCTACTGTAACTAAATAATACATGATTTTTAATTTTTAATTTTTAATTTTTAATTTTGATAATATAAATATATCTACATTTGACGAACAACAAATAAAGTATATAAATAACAATATAGAATATCATGAATATAAAAATATCAAAGTAAATAATAATCAAAACTATAAAAATAATACAGAAAATGAAAAATTACATATTGTATTTTTGGAAAGAAATTATAGTTCAATTGAAAACTCAAAAGATAGAGAACGTGAAGTTAATTTTGAAAAGTCAATTAAGAAAATTATTGAGGAAGCAAAGCGATTGGAAAAACTTTTATCAGCTAAAAGAGTCTAAGCCTTGAATCGTATTTCTTAATCCTAAATCATATCACTGATGAGTCAGCAATTTGGAAAAATTATCAGCCTATTAGTTTTCTCTTTTATAGGCTTTAATACAGTGGCAATTGCCCAGCAAGCAACTACGGTGCATCGCTTCAATGGACTCATAGAGGTCGATGGTCTCACAAGGTCGTATCTCCTAAATCTTCCACCTAGTTATGATACGGGTACTAATTTTCCGTTAGTGATTGCCTTACATGGGGGAGGAGGTAGTGCCAAACAGGCCGAAGAAAGTTATCGGTTAACCCAAAAATCAAATACAGAGCAGACGATAATTGTTTATCCAGAGGGAGTACAGAATGATGGAGTTTTGAAGCTTCGGACTTGGAATGCAGGTACATGTTGCCAATATGCCGTAGAGAAGCAGATAGACGATGTGCATTTTATCAGTACCTTGATTGACCAATTAGTCGGTAAGTACAAAATAAATCCCAAACGAGTTTATGTAACAGGAATGTCTAACGGGGCGAT
The DNA here is from genome assembly GCA_023255485.1 of Flectobacillus sp. Taxonomy (GTDB): domain Bacteria; phylum Bacteroidota; class Bacteroidia; order Cytophagales; family Spirosomataceae; genus JALRIJ01. Next base: position 1,684 of record JALRIJ010000387.1, on the reverse strand, counting down.
GTTAGCCTATCGCCTAGCTTGCGAAATACCTGAAAAAATAGCAGCGATTGCAGCCGTTAGTGGCAATTTGGAAAAAATAGAACCATGTACCTCAAAACTCCAAGTACCCATTTTACACCTTCATTCGGTACAAGATAAAAATGTACCCTATCAAGGAGGTAAAGGTATTCGAGGGTATTCTTTCCATTCGGTTGAGTACGGACTCACAACTTGGGCTAAACTAAATGGTTGTACGGCTTCTCCCCTGATAACCGAAAAAGACGATTACACCCTCTCGCAATGGAAAGATGGAAAAGGAAATGTGGTGATAGCATATTATTTAACCAAAGATGGAGGACACGCTTGGCCAGGTAGCACGAGAGTGCGTATGATTGCCGATGAACCTTCTCATGCCATTGATGCTAATGAGTTGATATGGGCTTTCTTTCACCGATTTGAACGATAGTGTTGGATCCTAAAAGTGGTCAACCAGCCTGTCAGGGTATAGCCAACTAAGATTATTGAATTATAAATTAACTAATATACAACGAGTTGTTCCAATTGATATGAAATCAAAACTATTCATTTATTGCTTATTAGGCTTGCTAACGGCTTGCTCACCCAATTATTTCAAAAAATATGCTTCTACCGAAGAACGATGGAAAAAAGAAGTTTCGGAATTGGTAGCGTTAGATAAAACTGAGCCAGACCCAAGCGACGGGATTTTATTTATTGGAAGTTCTAGCATTCGATTATGGAAAAATATTCACCAAGATATGTTGCCATATCATGCGATTAGAAGAGGGTATGGGGGAGCAAGCTTTACCGATTTAATCCATTTTACAGATGATTTAGTATATCCACATCAGTTTAAAGCCTTGGTTGTGTTTGTGGCCAATGATATTACTGGTTCGGCTGAAGATCGTACTCCAGAAGAAGTACTAGGATTGGCGAAAACGGTCGTAAAAACAGTTAGAAAAAAATACCCTCATGTGCCCATTTTTCAGGTATCCATTACTCCAACCCCAAGCCGTTGGAAAGTGTGGGCAAAGCAAAAGCAGGCTAACGAGCTGATGAAAGCTTATTTTTCAGGTCATAAAAACCTATACTTTATAGATACAGAAGCTGCTTATTTGAACGAAAAAGGAGAGCCTCGTGGAGAACTTTTTATCAGTGATAACCTGCATCAAAAGCAACAAGGATATGATTTATGGGCAAGTCTAATCAAACAAAGCTTAAATGGAACGAAAGGCGTTTAGCTTGGAGAACTTTCTTCAAATTATCTATTGTCTAAAATCTGCTGAATTGCAGAACGAACTTGTTTATTTTGATCTGCAATTTGATGTAATCGTTTCTGAAGCACCAGAAGATTTTCCTTTAGAAATGCAGGTCGGACAAGTGCCTGTTCATATAGCTAAGAGCAAGGCATTAGCAGTTCAAGAAAAAATCAATAAGGAGTACCCCCAACACAAAGGAAAATGGATTATTGCTGCAGATACGATTGTGGTATTAGAGGATGAAATTATTGGAAAGCCAATTGATAGAGCAGATGCAATTTCAATCTTAAAGAAATTGTCAGGGAAAACACATCGTGTAATTACTGGCGTGTTTTTAATCAATGGAGACGAAGTACGTTCATTTTATGAAACTACATTCGTTCATTTTCATCCTTTAACCGAAGATCAAATTAGCTATTATATTGACC
>JALRIJ010000386.1 GCA_023255485.1 Flectobacillus sp. | reverse complement strand
AGCGTTTACTTTAGCATCAAAACCAGCTTTACCATCCACCAACATCGTAGCAACCATTTCTACAAAATCTTCGTCTGGTCCAAACATCGAGTAGGGAGTAATATAGCCAAGTGAAGCAGCCGTAGCATCGTCCACATTATACCACTGTGAGGTATAAGAACCTGGCGTAATTTGTTTGTATGCCAATGGGTATAGAATATTTTGGTGTAAAATATGCCCAAATTCGTGGTGAATCGTGTGCAACATTTGTTTTACACCTGCAACATCTTTTTTACTAAAATCATTGATTTGGTATAAAACCACTTTTCTTCCTCCTTCTGCTGTTCCAAGCGTAATAGTTCCGTTGCCGTTCCAGTTGGCACTACCTACCAAGACATATTGTTTTGGACAAAATGTTTTTATAAAGGTAGATCCTGCTTCTTTTTCGTAAGGATCAATCCAGATACTTTTCACCGCTTCCATTGCTGGTTGTACTTGCGACACTAAAGGCGGAACAAGGTTACGGTCTAAAGGAACTTCATACGCATCCCAACGATATTTAACCTCGATGTTGTAAGGTTTCGTAAAGGTTGTTTCTAACCACGTGTCAATGGATTGTTTGGGCAATACTTCGCCCCCTAAACCAGACACTAAAGCACTAACATCTTCGTCTTTGCTGGTACACGAAAAGCAAAAACTTGCCACTAAGGCTATGTATATATAGAGAATCTTATTCATTTTTTCTAAGTTTAAACCATTATTCGTATAGAAATTTACCTTAAATCCCTAGCGAGGGTTCAATGGCATTCCTGCTAAAATAGATTCTTGCGGAATTTGTAATACTTTACGTTTATCATCTGCGGCTAAGGTTTGTGAAGTACCATCTTGATTATCGTGCGTAACCGAAATCTTGTAACGTAGTAAATCAAACCAGCGTAATCCTTCGTGCATAAATTCCATTTGACGGAAATTAATAATTGTTTGTAATAAAGCTCCCCCCGTATTGGTTGTTCCGTACCACGCATTGTTTTTGGCTGTCGTTAAAGTGTGCGAAGCTGGGTTATATGAAGCGATACGTAAACTCAAAAAGGTATTTAAGTCGGCTAAACAAGCGGCTCCATTACCAAGGTATAAATTCGCTTCAGCACGGTTAAATAATACCTCTTCTGTCGTGAATAAAGGAACCATATTATAACCATTACCAATGTTAGAACTTGGCGATACACGTACAAAATACTCGTTGAATTTCGGTAGATATACACCTCTTTCATTTCCGAATAATGAGTAAGAAAATGAGCCTCCCGACGGACTTCCGCCAAAGTAAATATCACGTCCTAAGGTTTCAGAAAGTCCGTAGCGTTGACCAGCCCAGTAACGTCCCCAATAAGAACTTGTTTCTGCTAAAAGCAAATTGGCTTTTTCTGTCGATTTCGAATATTCGGTTCTAATAACGGTAAAGCTTTTAGCAGAATAGTTGGTATTCCAATTACGCATATTCGCCGCAAAGCCTCCCGAACCAGCTACTTTATCTGCATACTGCACCACTTTAGCATAGTCTTTTTTGTACAAATAGAAACGAGATGCAAAGGCATTAGCCGCCATTTGGGTGAAGTGATACGCAGGACTTTCATACACTTGGTCTTTGATTAAAGGAAGTCCTTCTATTAAATCCTTCTCAATCATGTCATACACGTAAGCGACTGTTTTGCGGTCATATTGCTTATTTACAACGGTTTCGACTTCGGTTACATAGGGAATACCTAAGTCCGTAGCAGCGGTTGTGGCATCATAAAATTTAGCAAATAAATTAACCAGCATAAAATGAGCATATGCTCTAGCAACCAATGCCTCTCCTTTTTGTGGGTTCAAGGAAGCCCCGCCACCCAATGCTTTAATCGAAGCCAATGCTTGGTTTGATGCTGCAATTGCTGCATAACAAGCCGCCCAATAGCTATGAGGAGAGTCGGTATCAATTTGTAAGACATCTTCCCAAAAATACGGCTTACTGTAAATGGGGCTTGGTGCATTCCCTTGAAAATTGTCACTCACATTATCCGACATTAGTTCACAGAAAGGAACATAACTGGCTTGTGGATAGGCTGTTACTAATAGTTCCGATATTTTTTCGGGAGTATTTATCTCCGTTCGATTATCTGGCACTGTGTCCAAATAATTATCACAGCCTGTCATCATCAACAAACTGAGGGTACTGATATATAAAATGAATTTCTTCATGTGTCTCTAATGGTTTATGATACTAAAAAATAACTCTTGAACGAGTGCTTCATAAATACCTTTTAAACTATTTGCTTTAAGTATTCGTTGATAAGTAGTTTATCGTCTTCATAATAGCTTTGAACTTTAAACTAACAACTCGTGAATTAAATCCAAAATTTAAAATTCATAATTTTGCATTACTACTTATGTGGTCACCTATAACGTTGCTTTCAAGCTGAATGCTACCTGCTTTGGAACAGGAAGAGCTACCCCACCCGAACCAAAAAATTCTGGGTCTTGTCCTAACAAACGTTTATCAGAATACAATAACATGATATTGCTTGCTGAAAGTTTTGCTGAAAGAGCCTTGAAACCTAGCGCTTTAGCAATACCTA